>CANJPN010000324.1 GCA_947475855.1 Bradyrhizobiaceae bacterium | reverse complement strand
GCGCGCCTGTCGGGCTGGGTGCATCGCGTGCGAGACCATGGCGGCGTGCTGTTCATCGATCTGCGCGACCACTACGGACTGACGCAGGTGGTGGCCGATCCGGACAGCCCGGCCTTCAAGGCGGCAGAACTGGTCCGCTCGGAGTGGGTCATTCGAGTCGACGGCAAGGTAAGGCAGCGTCCGGGCGGGACCGAGAACAAGGAGCTGCCGACGGGCGAGATCGAAGTGTTCGCGACCGAAATCGAAGTGCTTTCGCAGGCCAAGGAGCTGCCGGTTCCCGTTTTCGGCGAGCCCGAGTACCCCGAAGACATGCGGCTCACCTATCGATTCCTCGATCTGCGCCGGCAGACGCTGCACGGCATCATCATGAAGCGGCTGGAGATCACGCGCTCGATCCGCGCGCGGATGCATGCGGCCGGGTTCAACGAGTTCCCGACGCCGATCCTCACCGCGTCGTCGCCGGAAGGCGCGCGCGATTTCCTCGTGCCGAGCCGCATTCATGCGGGCAAGTTCTATGCGCTGCCGCAGGCGCCACAGCAGTACAAGCAGTTGCTGATGGTGTCGGGCTTCGACCGCTACTTCCAGATCGCGCCGTGCTTCCGCGACGAGGACCCGCGCGCCGATCGGCTGCCGGGCGAGTTCTACCAGCTCGATCTCGAGATGAGCTTCATCGAACAGGAGGACGTGTTCCAGACGATGGAGCCGATCCTGCGCGACCTATTCGTGGAGTTCGCTAACGGCCGGCCGGTGACGCAGACGTTCCCGCGCATTCCCCATGACGAGGCGATCGCGAAGTATGGTTCGGACAAGCCGGACCTGCGCAACCCGATCGAGATGGCCGACGTTTCGGAGCACTTCCGCGGCTCAGGCTTCAAGGTGTTCGCGGGCATGCTCGAGAAGGACCCGAAGGTGCGGATCTGGGCGATCCCTGCTCCGACGGGTGGAAGCCGCGCGTTCTGCGACCGTATGAACTCGTGGGCGCAGGGTGAAGGGCAACCGGGCCTTGGCTACATCATGTGGCGCGAGGAGGAAGGTGCGGCCGGCGCCGGACCGATCGCGAAGAACATTGGTGCGGACCGTGGCGCTGCGATCTTCAAGCAGCTCGGCCTGAAGGTCGGGGACGCGGCTTTCTTCGTCGCTGGCAACCCGGCCAACTTCTACAAGTTCGCAGGGTTGGCGCGCGACAAGGTCGGGCAGGAGCTGAAGCTCGTCGACGAGAACCGCTTCGCGTTCGCGTGGATCGTCGATTTTCCGTTCTACGAGTGGAACGAGGAAGACAAGAAGGTCGACTTTTCGCACAACCCGTTCTCGATGCCGAAGGGCGGGCGCGAGGCGCTGGAGGCGGCCGAGAAGGAAGGCCGCGACGAGATCCTGGCGATCAAGGCCAACCAGTACGATCTCGTCTGCAACGGCTACGAACTCGCGTCGGGCTCGGTGCGAAACCATATCCCCGAGACGATGGTGAAGGCGTTCGAGATCACGGGTCTGGGCCGCGAGGATGTGGAGAGCAAGTTCGGTGGCCTCTATCGCGCTTTCCAATACGGCGCGCCGCCGCATGGCGGCATGGCGGCTGGCATCGAGCGGATGGTGATGCTGCTGACGAACTGCAAGACGGTGCGCGAGGTTGCGCTGTTCCCGATGAACCAGCAGGCGAACGACCTGCTGATGAGTGCGCCCGCCGAAGCGACGCTCAAGCAGTTGCGCGAGCTGAATATCCGCGTGGTGACGCAGGAGAAGAAGGGTTGAGGCTATAGGCCGGGGCGAGCTTCGCTTGACCCGGCCTCCGCTGCGTCGACCTACTTCTTGAATGCGGCCAGCACGGCCTCGCCGTCGGCGCCGGACTTCTTGCGCCAGTCGGCGATGATCTGTTCACCGAACTTGGCGAGGCCTGATTTCAGCTCGGCGCTCGGCGGCAGCACCTTCATGCCGCGAGACTTCAGCTGCTCGAGGAACCAGCTCGTCTTCTCGGCAGCGACCTTCCATGCGCGATCTTCCGCAGCGGCGGCCGACTTGGTGATCGCCTCCTGCTGGTCGGCCGGCAAGCCCGCGAATGCAGCCTTGTTGACGAGTACGAGGTTGGTCGGCTGCCAGGCCTGCAAGTCATAGAAGTGGCTCATGCTCTCCCACACCTTGGTGTCGAAGCCGGTGGCGCCCGAAGTCATGAAGGCGTTGACGGTGCCGGTGGCGAGCGCCTGAGCGAGGTCGGCGGCTTGAACGGTGACGCCCTGCGCTCCGGCAAGCTCCGCGATCTTCGACGTGCCGACGTTATAGGTCCGCATCTTGAGGCCCTTCAGGTCGGCCACCGTCGCGATGTCCTTCTTGGCGTAGAGTCCCTGATTGGGCCAAGGCGAAGCATAGAGAAGCCGGATGCCCTGGCTGTCGAGCTTCTTTGCAATGTGGCCCTTCGCAGCGTTCCACAGTTTGCGGCTCTCGCCGATGTCGCTGGTGAGGAACGGGATGGAGTCGATTCCGAAAACCGGATCTTCGTTCTCGTGGATCGAAATCAGTACTTCGCCCATCTGGGCCTGGCCGGTCGCAACTGCGCGCTTGATTTCAGGTGCCTTGAAAAGCGATGCGCCGGGGTGAACGGTGATTTCAAGTTTGCCGCCGGTCGCCTTCTTAACTTCGTCTGCGAACCAGACCATCGTCTCGCTGTGGTAGTTCGTGGCGGGGTAAGCGCCCGGCAGGTTCCATTTCGTCTGTGCGGACGCCGGGGAGGCCAGCATCGCTGCTGCGGCGAGACCCAAAGCGATGCGCCTGAAAATAGACTGGGGGACCATCGGTATTCTCCTTGTCCAGATTGGAACGTCAGCCAGGGAAAACGAGACGCGGCAGCCACATCACGATTCCGGGAAATGCAGTGATGATGGCAACGGCGACGACGAGCAGGAAGAAGAAGGGCATGGCTGCCAGGGCAACCGTATTGCTGTCGTGGCCGGTCATGGTTTGAAGTACGAACAGGTTGAAGCCAACCGGTGGCGAGATCTCGGCCATCTCGACGATCAGAACCAGGAATATGCCGAACCAGACGAGATCGAAGCCGGCCTTCTGCACCATCGGCAATACGACGACCGTGGTCAGCACGATCATCGAGATGCCGTCGAGGGCGGCGCCGAGCACGACATACATTACCGTCAGCGCGGCAATCAGCATCAAGGGGGAGAGACCGAGGCTATCTACCCAGTTGGCGAGGGCTACGGGAATGCCGGTGTAGGCCATCGACGTCGACATGAAGGAGGCGCCGGCAAGGATCAACATGATCATGCAGGTGAGGCGCGTCGTGCCCATGACGCTTGTCCAGAAGTTGTGGCGGTCGAGCGAGCCCGACCATGCCGCAATGGCGAGCGAACCGAGTACGCCCCAAGCGGCGCACTCCGTTGCGGTGGCCCAGCCGGAGACCAGAACCGCGAAGACGAGAACGATCAGCAGGAGGCAAGGGATGAGGCTGGCGGACTGGCGGAGCTTTTCTGCGAATGGGAGGCGCGGCTCGGGCGGCGGCATGAGACTTGGGTTCAGCAATGCCCAAACGGCGATGTAGCCCGAGTAGAGCGCCATCACGAGGAGGCCTGGAATGAAGCCGGCAAGGAACACCTGCAGGATGGAGACCTCCGCGGCGACAGCGTAGATGACCATCGTGATGGAGGGGGGATCAGGATGCCGAGCGTTCCTGCGCCCGCGAGAGATCCCAGGCACAGCATCTCGGGATAGCCTCGCGCCTTCAGTTCCGGGAGTGCGATCTTCGCGACCGTCGCGCATGTGGCGGCGGAAGAGCCGGAAACCGATCCGAAGATCCCGCAGGCCAGCACGTTCACATGCATGAGGCGGCCGGGCACCCTGCCGAGCCAGGGGGCGAGGCCTCGGAACATTTCGTCGGAAAGTTTCGTGCGGAATAATATCTCGCCCATCCAAATGAACAGGGGAAGGGCTGCCAGCTCCCAGGAGGCGGCGTTGCCCCAAACTTTGGTGGCGAGAACCGAGCCCGCCGGAATTCCACCCGGCGCGAACTGCATTCCTATCCATCCGCAGGCGAGCAGACTGATCGCTATCCAGACGCCCGCTCCAAGAAGGACAGCGAGAACGGCCGCAACAAGGAGGGAGATCGATGCGATTTCCATTGTGGGTATGCCTCACACGCCGCCAGACTGCGCGCGCTCGATGATCTCTTCCGCAGTGGCCGGGGGAGGCTTCTCGTAGCGGGGTGGATTTCCGCCTGCGACGTGGACGAGTTCGTCGATGATCGCGATCCAGAGGATGACAATGCCCGATGTGAAGCCAAGCTGGGGTATCCACAACGGCACAACGAGTACGCCCGTCGACACATCTCCGATGCGCCAAGACGTGATGGTCATCTGGACGACATGCCACGCGAAGTAACCGATGAATATCGACGCGACGACGAGCGCGAACATCTCGGCCAGCCAGCGAGGGCGGCCGGTGAGCCTATCCGTGGCGAGGCCGACGCGGATCATATCGCCGGACTTGAAGGTGTGAGCGAGACCGAGAAAGGCCATCGAGGCCATGCACCATGCGGTGATGTCGTCGCCCGACTTGACGTTGACGCCGATCTCGCGGCCCACCGACAGCGCCATCATCATCAGGAAGATCGCGATGAGGAAGAGGCCAGCGAGCCACCCCGCGCCGAGGTAAAGGGCGTCCAGAACTTTGCGAAGCATCCGGCGGCTCCATTCGCCGCGCCTTCCAGGACCACGGTGGGCGCAAGCTGCGGTGCGGCAGCTTAGCGTTCGTGTCGAGATTGCAAAAGCATTGTCGTCACGAAGCAGGCTGCATCGAATTCACAAGTTCGGAGATGCGCTGGTCATCGACGCCCCATGCCGCGAGCGCGTCGTGCAAGTCGATCGGGCCTGCTGCCGGTGGTTTTGGGGTTTGTGGAACGGTGCGGCTGAAGCGGGGAGCGGGGGCGGGCTGCATTATGCCGTCGATTTCGACAAACGTGCCGCGGGCTTCGTTATGGGGATGGTGCGGCGCTTCGGCCAATGACAGCACAGGAGCGACGCAGGCATCGTGGCCTTCGAACCAGCGGACCCATTCGTCGCGGGTGAACTCCGCGATGCGGCCGGCGATACGTTGTTTTTCCGCCGGCCAGGTCTCGGGGTTGCTGGCGGCGTGGGCCCCGGCAGGGTCGAAGCCGAGCCGGCGGTAGAGGTCGGCCCGGAATTTGGGTTCGATGGCGGCGATCGACAGGTATTTGCCGTCCTTGCAACGGTAGACCTCGTAGTACGGCGCACCCGAGTCAAGCACGTTCGTGCCACGCTCGCCGTTATGCAGATCCGCGGCCTGAAGGCCGTAGAAGGCGGTCATCAGGGAGGCGGCACCGTCGGTCATCGCTGCATCGACGACTTGGCCTTTGCCGGATTTCTTCGCTTCGATCAGCGCGCAGGCGATGCCGAAAGCGAGGTAGAGCGCCCCGCCTCCGAAATCACCGACAAGATTAAGCGGTGGCGTAGGGGAGCTGCCGGCCCGGCCGATTGCGTGCAGTGCCCCGGTCAAAGCAATGTAGTTGAGGTCGTGGCCCGCAGACTTCGCGAGGGGGCCGGACTGACCCCAGCCGGTCATGCGGCCGTAGACAAGGCGCGGGTTGCGCGCAAAACAGGCATCAGGGCCCAGACCCAGTCGCTCCATGGCGCCTGGGCGGTAGCCTTCGATCAGCACATCGGCACGGTCGATGAACTCGAAAACACAAGCTGCGTCGTTCGGGCGCTTGAGATCGAGCGCCACACGCGGGCGGTTGCGCAACAGGATGTTGAAGCGGGTTTCGGTCCCCAGACCCAGTTCGTCGCCCCCGGGTCGCTCGAAGTGAAGCACATCGGCGCCCAAGTCGGCCAACAGCATCGCGCACATGGGTCCTGGCCCGATACTGCCGAATTCGAGCACGCGGTGGCCGGCGAGTGGTCCCATAATCGTTCTTCCGGGTCGAAGCGCAGGTCGAGTGGCCAGGACCCAGGCGGCCTCAAGCGGCGATTTGCGGCAATCACTGCTTCCGGCGCTAATTTGAGGGTCCGGCTTCAGTCTACGTGAGCTTCGTGGCGGCAGTCGAGGTCGCTTAGCTGGTCGTCGCTCAATTCGCCACATGGCGGGTGGGTGCGAAGGTTTGCCAGGGGCGGGCGGATCGAATTCGGGGAGGCTTGAAATTGCTGCATGCTCGATGGCCGATTGTCCATTTTAAATCAATTATATACATTATGTTAATCATCTTTTTTATGTTACAGTGTTTACTGCGTCGAGCAAGACTCTGAAATCGATACTGCTGCCCTCAACGGGCGATTACGGCACCTGTGTCACGTGCGGAACAGCGGCGAGGATTTGCGGAGCCTAGATTGTGCTCATGAGGCCGGACGAAGCGACGTCCGCCATCAAGTGAAAAACACAAAGACGCTAGGAGAGAGCCATGAAGAAGTCGATCCTCGTACTGGCCGCGGTTGCAGCGGTCGCTACCCTTGCTCAAGCACCTGCGGCTGATGCGGGCGGGCTGCGGATCGGCTTTGGTTTCGGCGTACCGCTCGGTGGGCGAGTTGGCATGGCAGACCCCAGCATTCTACGAAGGGCTGCAGAGGCAAACGAGCGGGTACAGGCCCGTGAGCGGGAGGCGATGTATGGCCGTCGCACGGTAGTCGTCGTCAAGCCCAACCCCCGCCATCTGCAGGCAGCGCAGGCTCGAGAGGCTAAGCGCCAGGAAGCAGCGGCTGCCGCGGAAGCTCAGCGTCAGGCCCGGATTGCCGCCGATGCGAAGGTAGAGGCTGCAAACGCGAAGAAGAAGGTTCTGGCCGCCAAGCCGTCGGTTGCTCCGGCCAGTGCGCCAATCGTGGTTGCCGCTCCTGCCATGGTGCTTTCCGGTGACCGTCAGCTCGATGCAGCGCAGCAGCAACAGAAGGCCAAGGCCGACGATCTGTTGAAGGCGCTCGCCAAGCCGGCCGAAACGCCTGCAGCTCCGGCTGCTGCCCCAGTCCGCCAGGCAGGTTCGGACGCCTCGCCATTCGACACTGGTGCAGCCGTCGCTCCGGTTGCCCCCGCAACGATCAAGACTGTCGTCCCGGCGGCGACGCCAGTGCCCGCCAAAGAAGCTTCTGCT
>CANJPN010000323.1 GCA_947475855.1 Bradyrhizobiaceae bacterium | reverse complement strand
GTCGGTCGGGCTCCCGCCCTCCCGCCGTCAGACCACCCCCGGCACAGTCTCATCCTGATTGACGCTGGTTCTCACCTTGATTGTCGCGCTGCATTCGCGGGAATGCTGTCCGGCTCCAGGGACGTTCAGGCCATTCTCGATACGCTTGCGACACATGCAGCGCAGACGGTTCGTGGAGAAGCAGTCGTGCTGACCAAGGCGTTGGATGAACTGGAAATCAAGGCTTTTTCTCCTCTGCCTCCAACGATGGATTCGTTGGACGTGCAGGCGGCCCGACGCGCTTTCAGAACAGGAGAGATAGAGCATCGCGCCGCCATGGGTTGGCCGAGTGCTCAATTCGAGTTTCATCCACTAAAAACGAAGACGGCAATATTGGGGGTTATTGGACTGGTTCCAGGCGATGGAGAGCGCGGCATACGGGTCGAAGACCCTTCGTCCATCGAGATCATGCTCCAACACGCGGCGATTGCCATCGAACGCGCACAGCTAGAGTCTGATGCACTCCGGGCGCGGGGAGAAACCGAACGAGAGCGCCTACGATCCGCGCTGCTTTCTTCACTGTCGCACGATCTCAAGACTCCCCTGGCTTCCATTCTCGGGGCCGTCACGAGCCTGCGCGAGTTGGGGTCTGCCATGTCGGCGGAGACCCACGCCGATTTACTCGCCGCAATCGAGGAGGAGACACGGCGGTTATCGCACTTCGTCGCGAACCTGCTGCAGATGACCCGTCTGGAGAGTGGCGATCTCAACCTGTTGGGTGATTGGATCGACCTTGCGGATGTCGTCCGGATTGCCGTTAACCGCGCGCGGCGGATAGCGCCAGGAATGATCATCACCATGGAATGCCCATCGATGCTCCCAGCCATAAGGGGGGATGCAACACTCGTCGAGCATGTGATCTTCAATATCCTCGACAACGCCATCAAGTTCTCCCGCAACGATCAGAAACTCGACGTCGTCTTATCGGCCGACGAGCGCGCGATCTCCATTACGGTGACCGACATGGGGAGCGGAATTCCACCTGATGCGCTGACACGGATATTCGAGCCGTTCTTTCGTGTCCGGGAAGGAGTTGGGGAGGTATCGGGAACCGGGCTTGGCTTGACGATTTGCAAGCGGATCGTCGACGGTATGGGCGGCACGATCGAGGTCCAAAGCCCGGTGTCCGGCGCCAACGGCACGCGCGTCAGCGTGACCCTGCCGGTGCCAATCGAGGCAACCGCATCCCAGCCGGACGGGCCGCAGCCATGACCAATCCAAAGCGCATTCTCGTCGTCGACGACGAACCTCAGATCCACAGGTTCTTGAAGCCCAGCCTGATCGTCAGCGGTTATGAGGTGCTCACGGCCGCGACCGGCAAGCAGGCCTTGCGATCACTAGCCGCAGATAGGCCGGATGCGGTGGTCCTGGATCTTGGGTTGCCGGATATGGATGGCAAGGATGTCATCGAGCAGATCCGTCGCCAGTCGGGCGTGCCAATCATCGTGCTGTCCGCGAGAGATCGCGAGTCGGAGAAGGTCGCCGCACTTGATCTTGGCGCGGACGACTACCTCAACAAACCGTTCGGGATCGGCGAGTTGTTGGCCCGGTTGCGCTCTGTTCTCAGGCGCCGCCCGGGGCCGGTTCCTGAAGCCGGAGCGACATATTCCATCGGGCCGGTCGAGATCGATACGGCAAGCCATCAGGTGAAGCGGGCCGGTGCCTTGGTGCACCTCACGCCAAAGGAGTTCGATCTCCTCGCTTTGTTGGCACGCCATGCCGGCCGGGTTCTCACACATCGCCAAATCTTGACCGAGGTATGGGGGCCCGCGCACGGCGCCGATACGCAATACTTACGCGTCTTCATCGGCCAGATTCGGCAAAAGCTCGAAGAGGATCCGTCGGATCCAAGGCTGATCCTTACGGAACCTGGAATTGGTTATCGCGTGGCCAACAACGAGTGACCCGCTTCGGTTTCGCTTGTCAGCTTATGCGAGCGAAACCCCAGGCAAAATGCCGCCTGCGCACCTACTGCCTTGTTGGGTCATGTCGTTGTTCTTCCTCACCGGGTACGGGCGGTCACCGCCAAAAAGTGGAAGCCGGCGCGAGCTTCGTTGTCCACTCAAACAACGAAGCTCACCTTTCGCACCGAGCGCCGCCCAACTTCACCCCACCGCCTCCGGCACTTTGCGATGCTTCGTCGCCTGCTCGTAGGCGTACGCGAGCCTCAGCATGCCAGCGTCGTCGTAGGGCCGGCCCAGGAACGTGATGCCCGCCGGCAGCTTCGAACGCGTGAACCCCGCCGGCACCACCACCGACGGCACGAACACCAGGAACGTATTGATGTGCGGCGCGCCCTTCTGATCGACATAGGGCGGATTCACGCCATCCTTGATCAGCGTCGGCGTATGCTCGACCGCCTTGTGCACGATCGCGTCGAGCTTGTGATCCGCCATCACAGCGAGCATCCGGATCATAAGCATTTCCCGCGCTTCGAGATATGTCCGCCGCTTCACCGCATCGTGCTTCGTCGTCCAGCGCAGATTGACGCCCTGCAGCACCTTCTTGAACTTCGGCGAAGAAAGCACGTCCGCCCGCGTCTTGTAGGGCGAATTGGCGCTTCCCTTCACATATTCCTCGAACGATGCTTCCTCTTCCTCGGCACTGCCGTGACGCGTGGCGAGGAGCGCTTTGAGATCGGGAATGACGATCGGATCGACAATAGTAGCGCCGGCCTTCGCAAGATCGGCCACAGCCCGGTCGAACACTTCCGTCACTTGCGCGTAGTCATCGCTGGCGGGTTCAGCGTGATACCCCATGCTCTCGCGCAGGATGCCGATACGCGCGCCTTTCAAGGCACCCTTGTCGAGCAGCCCCGCATAGCTCTCGGGGACATGACCGACACCACGCGCGGTAACCGGATCCATGGGATCGTAACCCACCATGCCGTCCAGCAGGCGCGCGGCATCCTTCACCGTCCGGCACATCGGCCCCAGCGAGCCGTGGATCGACGGCCACCCCGCATACACGCCACCACGGCTGACGAGACCCGCCGTCGGCCGCATGCCGACGACGCCGTTCCAGATCGACGGACGGCGGATCGATGCAAAACCCTCCTGGCCGATCGCCACTGTGCAGAAATTCGACGACACCGCTGCGCCAGAGCCACCGGACGATCCACCAGCCGTGCGCTCGAGATCGTAGACGCATCTGGTCGATCCGAACAACGATCCGTGCGTGTCGCCGGCGCCCATCTCACCGAGCGTAGACTTGCCGAGGAAGATTGCGCCCGCCTGCTTGAGCCGCGCTGCAACCGTGCAGTCTCGCCCGGGCACGTGCCCCTCGAACAGCACCGACCCCATGGTCGTCGGCATGCCATCGACGTCCGCCTGGTCCTTCATGACGATCGGAATGCCGTGAAACGGCCCCACGAAACCGCCTTTCTTGAAAGCAGCGTCGAGCCTGTCAGCTTCTTCCAGCGCGTTCGGATTGAGCGAAATGATCGAATTGATCTTGGGGCCACCCTTGTCGAACGCCGCGATGCGATCGAGATAGCTCTGCACCAGTTGCCGCGCGGTGAGTGTGCCCGCCTTGTAGGCGGCATGAATATCGTCGATCGTCGCTTCGACGACATTGAACTTGGATGCGCTGGCCATGAACGTGCTCCTGATCGAAGGGAAACCGGATCGTAAGACGACCGCCCCCTCCAGCACAACAGCCAGCGTTGCCCAATCTACGAGCAGATGGCCCGACGCCCCGGCAATGCCAACGACGTGTGAAACGCCGTTTCAGACATCCATCGTCGCCGCGGCGAAAACCTCATCGAGACGCATCAGTCGCGGCGTCAGCCCCTGCTCGACCGAATACTGCGCCGCCGTCTGAAGCACCTTCCGGTTGGCGATGATGCCATGCCGGATCACCCGCGCCTTCAACGCCTCGCGCGCGCTGGCCGGTAGCAGCCCGGTATCGATGTGCGCCTCCACATGCTCGAGCCGCTGAGCGTCGGCAACCGCCGCTGCGCGCTCGAACGCACGCACCAGATTGAGCACCACCCACGGATGCCGCTCCGCGATCTCACGCTTGATGCACATCCCGTGATTGATCGGATAAAGCCCCGTCTTGCCATAGTACCTGACGCCCTCCGCACGCGGATCTGGAAACAGCGTTCGGATCGAGGGATGACCGCGCAGATCCACGTTCGAGCGATTCACCGAGCTCGCCCAGCCGCGATAATGCAATGCCGCATCGAGCTCCCCGTCGAGCATCATCTGCCCGACGTTCTTGTCCGCCGGAATTTGATGCACGGTCACCCCATCGGGAGCTTTGAACCCGGTCGCGCCTCCGTGGCTCTTGTCCGGCGTCCGCTCCATGAAGAATTCCATGTCGCGGTCGGCAACGCCCCATTCGTGTTGCAATGCTCCGCGTGTCCACAGAGCCGCCGTTTGCTGGTATTCGGTAACGCCGACCCGCCGCCCCTTGAGATCATCCGGCCGCTCGATGCCCGCCCCTCGTCGAACCAGTATGTCGGCGTGGAAGAACCGCCGTGTCGTGAAGATCGGCAACCCCACGAAGCGGTCGTCGCCCCTCGCCACCGCGATCATCAACGAAGAAAAGCTCATCTCCGACGCATCCCAGTCGCCGAACTTGAGCTGCCTCCAGAAGATCTCGCCGGGATTTCCAGCCGTGCAAATGAGGTCGATCCCCTCAGCTTTCACCGTCCCGTCGAGGATCGGCTGGGTGCGAGGATTGGCGACGAACGCTATCGAGAGCGGCAGGTTGGCCATGCGATTGATAAATCTCCGCAGGCAGCCATAGACTTGGCGGCGAGGTCCCTCAACCCGGCGCACCGAAGGGCATTCGCTTGTCCAACGTAATTCAACCCCAGTCCCAGCACTATCTGATCGCCTGCGCGGCAATGTCAGGACTGCTCCTCATTCCGGAAATAAACCAGAAAATCCGTTGATCCACGATCGATTGGACGCAAGCGCTCCGATCGAATATGAACTAGGGGATACCCCCCATTCCGGCATCTTGTCCGCACAAAGACCAATCCAAGGAGCCCCCCGTGAACCTCGTATCCATGGCCCTGCAGTATCTGACACCGGTCTTGGTAGGAAAGCTGGCGTCGAGCCTCGGCATCAATTCCACCATCGCCAACACCATCGTGCGCGCAGCCGTACCGGTAATCCTGGGCTCGCTCGTCGGCAAAGTCGCAAAGCCCGAAGGCGCGAGCGCGCTGTTCGATGTTCTGGCCAAGCAGGATACCGGACTTCTCGGCCGCCTGAGCACCGTCCTTGGTAGCCCCCAGCAGAAGACGATCGCGGAACAGGGATCCAATGTCCTGGGCTCGCTGCTCGGCACATCCTCGCTCGGCTCGCTCGTCAACGCGGTCTCGAAATATTCAAACGCCAACACCACCGCGACCACCGGCATCATCGGGATGCTCGCGCCGATCGTGCTGGGAACCCTGAGCCAGCAACAGAAGAGCTCGAACCTCGACGCAGGCGGCCTCGTCAAACTGCTTGGCGAGCAGAAGGCCAACATCGCTTCCGCGATCCCCGCCGACCTCTCACGCCTGCTGGCAGGCTCCGGCCTGCTCGACGCCGTCGCGCCGAAGGCGGCCGCCGCTGCCACGCCGTCGCCCGCCCCCGCCAAAGCGTTCAATGGCTGGCCGTGGGCAGCGCTGGTCGCTGCCGCAAGTCTCCTTTGGGGCTCATGGTTCGGCGGAGACCCGGCCCCCTGGGCAGCAATACCTGCCCCGCCTCGTCTGATGGCTGGCGCAACCGACGTCTCCGGTGAACTCGATACGGCCCTCAAGTCGCTCCACGGCCTCCTGTCGACGGTGAAGGACAAGGCCTCGGCCGACACCGCCGCTCCGCAGCTACGTTTGGCGCAAACTCAGATCGAGCGCCTGGATACCGCAGCCAAGCAACTGCCCAGCGACAGCAAGCGCATCCTCGCCGCCTACGTTGCTTCATGGTTGCCGGTGATAACCCCCGTCATGACCTCGCTACTCGCGAACTCGAGCGCTGGCCCGATCGTAAAGCCGATGCTGGACGCGATGCGCGGCAAGCTCGAGGCCCTCTCCAAGGGTTGATCGCCTAAGATCACACGAATTGCCGCGGTCGGCGCTGGTCACCAGTGCCGGCCGTGTCGTATATGCTCACTCCATGACGACAACCTTGGAAGACAGCGCGACCCGTACGGCCCTCGCAGGTGCCATCGCGCGCAGCATCGGCGCCGCTGGCGTAACCATCACCGCCGCCACGAAACTCGCAGGCGGCGCTGTCCAGGAAAACTGGCGGCTGGATGTGACCGTCGAGGGCGGACCGCGCACAGGCGCTCATACGTGGGTGGTGCGTACCGATGCCAACGCGCGCATTCCCTTGAGCCTGGACCGCGAAACCGAGGCAAAAGTCCTCGTCGCCGCGCATGCAGCGGGCGTGAAGGTCGCTGAACCCATCGCCATTGCCGGGGCAGACATCACCCTCGCCAAGCCTTGCGTCGTACAGAATTGGATACAAGGTAGTGCCCAGGCCCGCCGTATCGTCCGGGACCCGCAGCTCCCGGAATACGGCCCTGCCCTCGCCTGCGAACTCGCAAACGAACTCGCCCGCATTCACGCTATCGCCCCGCCGAGCCAGGAACTTGCCGCCCTCCCGCTTCCCCTGCTTCCTCCCGCACGAGCAGAGATAGCGCGACTGCGTGCGGCGCTGACCAAGGCCGGTGATCCCCGCCCCGCGCTCGAATACATCCTCTACTGGCTGGACCAGCACGCGCCCCCCGCCCGCCCCCTGACCCTCGTCCACGGCGACTTCCGCACCGGCAACTACATGGTCCGCGACGGCCGCCTCACGGGCATCCTCGATTGGGAGTTCGCCCACTGGGGCGACCCGGACGAGGACATCGGCTGGCTCACCGCACGCTGCTGGCGTTTCGGTAACGACGCGCTGGAAACAGGCGGCATCGCAACGCTTGCCACCTTCCTCGATGCCTACACCTCTGCCTCCGGCCGGCACATCCACCCGGAAGCTATCCGCTATTGGCAGATCATGGCCGCAGCGAAATGGGCGACTATCGCCGTGCTGCAAGGCGACCGCTTCCGGCTT
>CANJPN010000322.1 GCA_947475855.1 Bradyrhizobiaceae bacterium | reverse complement strand
TGTCGACGAGGACGCGCTGGGCCGAAATGCATTGCTGACCGCTCGCCTCGAATGCTGCGCCTGCGATCTTCTTGGCGGCGTCGGAAATATCCGCGTCAGCCATCACGATGTTGGCGGCGTTCGAGCCGAGTTCGGCGACGAATTTCTTCGCGCCAGCCAGACGGGCGAGCGCGTCGCCGCCTGCAGTTCCGCCGGTGAACGAGACGCAGCGAACATCAGGGTGGGCGACGAGTGCTGCGGCGGATGCTTTGTCGCCGGTCAGCACGGTGAACAGGCCCTTGGGCCAGCCTGCGGCCTGGAACAGCTCGGCGAGTTTCAAGGCTGTGCGCGTGCCGGCCGGATGCGGTTTGGTGACTATGGCGTTGCCGGCTGCAACGGCGGGGGCGACCTTCTGCACGAGCAGGTTGATCGGGCCGTTGAAGGGAATGATTCCGGCGACCACGCCATAGGGGATACGGCGGGTGAAGCCGAAGTGGCCGTCGCCCGGTGCGGTCGCATCGAGCGGCAGGACCTCGCCGTTCATCTGCGGCAGGCAGGCGGCCACTGCTTCCATGAACTCGGCGCCGCGTGCGATCTCGCCACGGCAGACGCGGATCGGCTTGCCGACGTCCTGGCTGATGAGAGGCGCGATGTCGTCCACTGCTTTGCGCAGCGCGGCCGCACCATCGCGAAGCCATTTCACGCGCTGATGTACGGGGGATTTACGATTCGCTTCGTAGGCTGATTTCGCGAGTTTGACGGCGGCGCCGACGCCGGCTTCGCCCGCCTCGACGATGGCTCCGATGGACTTGCCGGTCTGCGGATCGACGAGGTCGAAAGTGCCCGCGCCCGAGGGAGCGGCATCGCCTCCGATGAACGAGTTGATGTGGGGGAGGTCCGTCATTGCATGCCTCTATAGCTTGGCGTGAGTGATCGGGCGGCACTCTGCCTCGTGGGCGGGAGTGGGGCAAGGCCCGAAGGCTTTGTCAGGTGGCGTGGAGCTGGGAGGGGCGTTCAGCGGGGGGCGGTGTCGAGCCGGGCTCCACCGTACTTTTGCAGGGCTGCGATGCGGTCTTCAATTTGGGGATGGGTGGAGAGAATGCCCGCGAGCCTCTCGGTGATCGGCTGTTCGATAAAAAAAGCTTCCATGCGAGATATGACGGGCACGTTCGGGTTCGCGGCGATTTTGCGGAGTGCGGTGACCATCGCGTCCGGGTTCTTCGTCAGCTCGACTGCACCGGCGTCGGCCAGAAATTCACGCGAACGCGACAGCGCGAAGCGAATGATGGTGGAGACACCCCAGGTGATCAGGATGATGGCAATGGCTACTGCTATCGCGAGCAAGGCGCCGCCGGCGTTGCCGCCCCCTTCGCGATCGCGGTCGCTGCGCTTGGAACTGCTTCCAGTGCCCCATGACCACCCACCGCCTTCGGATTGCGAGCGCGACGGTCGGCTGCTGGTCGGCGATACGCCGTAAGGGAAGTCCCAGCCGCGTATCAGCATATCGCCGAAAAAGGCAAAGATGCCGGCGAAGATCACAGCGACGACCATGAGCTGGGTGTCGCGATTGCGAATGTGGGTGAGTTCGTGGGCCAGGACGGCTTCGAGCTCGTCAGGACTCAACTTTTCAAGCAGGCCGCGGGTTACGGCAACGACGTAATCGCCCTCGCGCAGGCCGGCCGCATAAGCGTTGAGACCGGGCGTCTCCATGATCTCCAACCGGGGCATGGGGATCCCGCGGGATACGCACAGGTTCTCGAGCGCGTTGTAGAGCTTGGGTTCGTCTTTTCGTTCGACGGCTTTTGCGCCGGTCGCCATGCGGATCAGTGCATGATGCGAAAACCAGGCGATGGTGAACCAGGCCAGCGCGATCAAGGTGGCGATGGGCCAGGTGCGCTGGAACGAAGCGAGGGCGTCGCGTGCGATCGTCTCGAAGCTGAGGCCGAATTCTGTGAAAGCAGTAAAGAGCAGGTAAAGTGAAAACTGCAGCATTTGCAGCAGGAGAACGAAACCGGCCAGCAGGATTGCTGACCGGATCTGGTTGGCGCGGATATGTCCGTAGAGACCGTAAACCTGCATCGTGGAGCCGATCAGAATTGCACCTTGGGCGCGGTCTTGACGGCGGCCTTCTCGGTCTCGTCGAGGTTGAAGAAGTCTTGAGGCGCAAATCCCATGGTGTTGGCGAACAGCACTGTGGGGAAGCTCTCGCGGGACGCATTGTATTCGGATGCGGCGTTGTTGAAGAATCGACGCGCGGCGGCGATCTTGTTTTCCAGATCCGACAGCTCACCCTGCAGTTGCTGGAAGTTGGTGTTGGCCTTGAGGTCGGGGTACGCCTCGGCGAGGGCAATCAACTGGCGGATGCCGGCGGTGAGCTGGCCTTCGGCGGCCGCCTGGGCTGCCGGGCCGGTTGCCGAAGCGGCGGCGTTGCGCAACTTGACGACGTTCTCCAAAGTTTCCTTCTCGTGCTTGGCGTAGCCCTTCACAGTTTCGACGAGGTTGGGCACGAGGTCGTGGCGCTGTTTGAGTTGAACGTCGATGTCGGAAAACGCCTGCTTCGTGCGTTGGCGCAAGCTGACGAGGCCGTTGTAGGCCGAGATCAACCAGATCAGCAGGACGCCGATCACACCCAGTACGATCCATGTCGTATTCATTGGCGATCTCCTTGCGGGGCAGGTTTGGCCTATGGATTGAGCATGTCGATGTTACCTGAGCCCGGTCAACTGCCGCATGGGGAAAAGCTGGTTGGACTCAACAGCCTGCTCTAAGGGAATGGGGTGGGCCTGGTATCGATCGGACCGTCATTGGTGAGCACCCAATCGAGGCGCTGATCGTGCGGGCCATTCGGCACCTCGGGCATCTCCTGCTCGCGAAACGCAAGGCCGATGGCGAGGACGGGTTTGAGGGCGCGGAGGCGTTCGAGGGTCCGGTCGTAGTAGCCGCCGCCATAGCCCAATCGCATGCCGCGGTGGTCGAAGGCGAGCAACGGTACCAGGAGGATATCCGGGTCGACCTCGGGCGCGCTTTCGGTTGGTTCGCGGATGCCCCAGGTGCGTGCGACGAGCGGTTCGCCGGGTTGCCATAGACGGAACCGCAGCGGATTGCCCAATGGTTGAATTACGGGCAGGCAGGTCCGAAACCCAGCACTGGCCAAGCGTTCGACGATTGGAGCCGGATCGATTTCGGAGCCCATCGCCGCGTAGGCGGATACGACACAGGCGCGGGGAGGTGAGGCAAATTCTATCCCGAGGCCGGCGATCTGAGCGGCTGCTTCTTTGCGGTAGTCAGAGACGAGACGGTCTCGGGCAGCGGCTACAGTTTTGCGTAAGGCGCGCTTGTCGAGATGCATCTCTTGGGCGATTTCGCTCGTGGGGTCGGGCATCGCCGTCTTGGTATCGTGGGGCCGACGTGGGCCAAGAATTTAGTGCCGCGGTGGCCGTTGGAACTATAGATCCCGCCAGGTCCCTTCATAGAAGGTGGGAACCATGTGATCCAGACCACGGCCCGGACCAGGGACAGCTCCCTAGCAGATCTTATAGGCCCAGGGGATAATGTGTTCCTGACGTGCCCCGCAGCAGGGTGAATGTACGCATAGGTGGTGAAGAATCCAAGACCTTGTGATCAGGTTGCTCAAGATCGTGTGCAAAAGGGGCCAGTGTGGCTGGTCGCGGGGCTTATTTCGACCACCAGCCCCAAGCGAAATGGATGCCCGCTGCGGCTATGGCGAGCCACAGTAAAATGATGATGGCGGCGGCCGTCCGGCTCGGTGCGAGGCGCTCGTCGACGGCTCGATTGCGTGCATCGGCCATGGCGCTGGCGGGGATCATGCGAACGGCGATATAGAGCGCTGCGGGAAGCAGCAGCAACTCGTCCAGGTAACCAAGGACCGGAATGAAGTCGGGGATGAGGTCTATCGGGGAGACTGCGTAGCCGACAATCGCCAGTACGAGCAGGCGGGCGGCCCAAGGTGTGCGCGGGTCACGAGCGGCATACGCGATGGCGACAACCTCGCGTTTGAGGGCTTTAACTTTCGAGCGCCAGTTTTCCAGCACTTCTTTCAAACCTCGTTTGGGCGCCGAAGTGGAATTGCCGATCAATGCGCGCTACGGCGGAACAGGCCGGTCGCTGCGAGGCCCATCGCAATCGAGATCAGTACGGTGGCGATGCCGTAGACCAGGGGCTGGCCAAAAGCGAACGTGTGCAGGAAGTGCTCCAAGCCTTCACGGCGTAACGTCACGCGGGAGGTGAACGTGTGAAGTAGTCTGCCATCGCGGAACAGATGCACCCTGGCGACCAGCGGACCGACAGGTACGTTGGCGGGCAAGTCGAGGGAGGCGCGGAACAAGCTGCGACCGATGAACACGACACCGCCGACGGTTCGCTCGATGTAGAGCCGCTCTCGCTGCTTGATGCGGACTACGGCACTCTTGAAGTCCTCCAACTCGCCCGTGGTGACGCCGGTTTCCCAGCCTCTGATCGGGGTCATCCGGACGTGCTCGAAGCCGATGTCGTTGTCGCGCAGGATGATCGGATCGGTTATCTCGTCCAGGGGCCGGGTGGAGATGATCGCGTAGTAGCTCGGTACGCTCTGGAATGTGATCGAGGCGCTGTTCAGCCAGATGCCGACGTTGGATTTCTTGCGGGCGACAAGCCGCGTCGGTGTTCCCTCGACTACGATGACGACGTCATAGAAGCCGGATTCCGGGCTCGATTGGCGACTGTTGTCGACAGCGCCGAAGACGATGATCTCGGTGCCGGTGAAGCTCGACGTGACAGCGACGCTGCGGGAGGAGACGTCGGCCTGGACAGTCTCGCGGGCTTCAGGGACATTGGCTGGTCGAGCCGGAGCTGCTTGCTGTGGCGGGCCCGCGGGCTCGGCTTGTGGTGTCGGGCGGCGCTGAGAAACGGCCTGGGCACCGGCGATGTCAGGGAACGATGCCAGCGCTAGGGCAATGAGTCCGGCGAAGACAAGCGCCACGCCGAAGCGCATGGTGATACCGGGCGTCAATGCTGTTGCGGCGCGTCTTGGCATCGGCATCCAGTTCGGGCTGTTCGCGGCTAGCCTCTGATCCTCCGGGAACACCAGCTCGGGTCCTCACAGAGGAAGTCGGCGATGCCCATCGGCGGCGGCAGAGGCGGGAAATCCAGTGAACCGAATAAGCCTGCTGTGTTCTCGAAGGTCAACGAGAAACTCCGGCTGTGAGAAAAGCAGAAGGGCCCAGGGGTGAACCTGGGCCCTCGATAAGGTGTTCGCAAGCGGACCGAGTCACCGCGTGCTCTTCTTCCAGGCCTCGCCCGCCATCCGGGGATCATTGACAGCCTGGTCGGCGGATTTGGGACGCCAGTTCGCCAGCTCGGTCTCGATCTCGGACACTTCTTGAGGCAGAAGCTTCTGCCGCAGGCTTTCACGCCGGCGGGCAGCCTCCTCGTCACCGGCGCGGGCGGCCAGCGAGAACCATTTGAATGCCTGCTTGGCGTCGCGCTCCATGCCAAGGCCGCTGTCGTGCATGATGGCGAGGTTGAACTGGCTGTCGGTCAGGCCGTATTCGGAAGCGGCGCGGAACCACTTGCCGGCGGTTGCATAATCGGTCAG
The DNA here is from genome assembly GCA_947475855.1 of Bradyrhizobiaceae bacterium. Lineage (GTDB taxonomy): Bacteria > Pseudomonadota > Alphaproteobacteria > Rhizobiales > Hyphomicrobiaceae > CAMDPA01. The sequence goes on along the minus strand of CANJPN010000322.1, from coordinate 1,524 downwards.
CGCGGTATCGCGGCCGGCGGTGAGGACTGCCAGATTATGCATCGCCTTGACGATGCCCTGGTCCGCGGCGCGCTGATACCAGACCCGAGCCTTGGCAAGATCGGTCTTCACGCCGAGGCCGCGCTCGAACATGCTGCCGAGACGATATTGGGCTGGCGCAAATCCTTGGGCTGCGGCGCGCTGATACCAGCTTACTGCCTGCTGTAGATCCTGGGGGACACCACGGCCTTCTGCGAAGCGTGCGCCAATCTCGAACTCTGCCGAAGGGTCGCCCTTTGCCGCAGCGGCGCGCAACGAGTTGGGGCCGATCGAGAGCGGCAGTGTGTCGTTGGACCGGGGTGTCAGGTTTTCGGCTGCGGCATCCTTGGTGAGGGCTGCAGGCAAGGTTGGGAAGCCCGGCAATTGGGGCATAACGCCACCGTTCGCAGGCTGGCCGGACACACCATTCTCGTCGCCCTGCTGGATCGAGCTGCGGCGCTGCGGAACCGGATTGGCCCCGTCGGCGTCCTCGAGGTTCTGTATCCGCTTGTCGGCATCGTTCGGCGGCGACGCGGACTGCGGTGAGGTCGACTGAACTGCCGGCAGGGGATTAGGGGCCAGGATGGTCATCCTGACGGCGACAAAGCTCGCGCCGACCAGCAACAGGCAGATCAATGCCATCGAGACTGTCGATAGCTTGCGGCTTCCCGAAGCAGGCTTGGCTGGGCTTCGCGTCTTCGCTGGCGCGCCTGCGAGATCGGCGGTTACTTCCTGCTCTGGGGGGGCTTCGGCGGCCATCCGGGCTGCGCGGCGGGCAGCCGCAATAAAGCTTTCACGGTTGTTGGCGGAATCCGCTGAAGGGGCAGCAGCGGCCAATGCGGGCTCGACCGGCTCCACCTGCTGCGTGCCGGGGCGGAGGCCGCTGGCACTGATCGGGGCTGCCGCAATGCGAGCCTCCAGCTCGCGGATCTCGTTTTGACGATGCTGTTCGGGCGCGGTGGCCTGCTCCGGGATCTGGGAGTTAGCCTGCGGAGCAGCGGTCTGCTGCGCGTGGGGATAGGTGTCTTCGTAGGATTGGCGGTGGGCGGCTCGACGGTCCTCGTCGTGCTCATCGTCTTCCGTTGCCAGATCGCGCCCCTGCTCTATGGCATCCATGCGGTCAAGCAGCCGGATCATCGCCTGCTGCATGGTATCGAGCATCGTGTTGGTCTGCTCGTCGCCATGGCGACGTTCAGCAACGAACGCATCCAGCGTTGCCTTGAGGTTGTCGAGGCGATCGGACGGGTCCGCATGCTGTGTCGCCCGGGCCGGCATCAGCTGGCTGATTTCATTCGCGACCATGCGGGCAATGGCGCCCGTATCGGGTGCGGGTTGGCGGGCCTGAGCAACGAACCCGGGGGCGCGTCCCAGGACGTGGTGTACGAGGCGGGGGAGGCAAGGGGCCCCGCGGCGTTGCGCGTAGGGAGGCCGTAGGCCGACCGGAGAGCAACGCCGCGGGGCGCCAAAAAAATTTCTTCCCCGCTGTCCACAGCCCCTGAGGGGGCG
>CANJPN010000321.1 GCA_947475855.1 Bradyrhizobiaceae bacterium | reverse complement strand
ATTGGTCGGAGCGGGGAGATTCGAACTCCCGACCCCTTGCTCCCGAAGCAAGTGCGCTACCAGGCTGCGCTACGCTCCGCCCGACCTTAGACCACCGGTGTCTGCGAACGAGCCGCAGGCAGCCCGAGCGGCCGGCGCGGTCTATAACGCGAAAGCGACAGCGGGTGCAAGCATTGTAACGGCTGCCGGCATGCGGCATTGGCCGCATCTCGGGCGGCAACCACCATAGCGAAGCAGAAGTGCGTCCAACATCACTCAGGTTGCATATCCGCCGAGTAGCGAGGTTCGCTGTCCTCCAAGCAGGTCGCCCTTGAGGCTGCCACCGCATCAGCGGGGCGATCTCGATCACAATTGCATTCGTTCCATCACGAGCCCGCGAGTGATGGTTTCCATTTGGCCCCGACCCTGCCAGTTGTAGGCGGTGGGCGACTCGCCTTGTCTCGCGCCCCCACCTGCGCCAAGCCTTCGCCTCTCTCTTGGACCCTCTCATGACCAGCCCGACGCCTGCAACCGCACCATCATCTGCCCTGCGCAAGTGGATGCCGGTGCTGGCGCTCGTCGCCATCATGGTTCTTGCCTTCGCAATGGGCTGGCACCGCTTGCTGTCGTTCAAGACCATCGGCCTGAACTACGATAGTCTGAGAGCCTACATCGCCGGCAACATGGCGCTGTCGCTGCTGATCTACATCGCTGTCTACGTGGCCATCATCGCGCTATCGCTGCCCGTGGGACTGTTCATCACGATTGCAGGCGGCCTGCTTTTCGGCTGGCAGATCGGCGCGCCCGCAGCCGTCCTGGGCGCCACCATCGGCGCCACCATCGTATTCAAGATCGTCACCAGTTCGCTCGGCGAGACACTCGCGCGCAAGGCAGGCCCCTTCGTCGCCAAGCTCCGCGACGGCTTTCAGGAGAACGCGCTGAGCTATCTGCTCTTCCTCCGCCTCGTCCCAGCCTTCCCGTTCGTCATCATCAATCTCGTGCCCGCACTTCTCGGCGTGCGGCTGTCGACGTTCATCATCGGCACAGGCCTCGGCATCATTCCCGGGACCACGGCCTACTCCATTGCCGGCGCCGGGCTCGGCAGCGTGATCGAGGCCCAGAACGCGATCTACCGCAAATGCCTGTCCACGCTGTCGAGTACACCGTGCGAATACACGATCAACACCAGCGCGCTCGTCACCAAGGAGCTCCTGCTGGCCCTTGCGCTGCTCGGCCTCGTCGCTCTCATTCCCGTCGCCATCAAGTTGTGGAGCAAGCGCCATGCAACAGCGTAACGGGGCGAGCGCCGCCGAGCCTGTTCCACCAAGTGCCACCGGCGACGTGCTGACCTGCGATCTCTGCGTCATCGGCGCGGGCTCCGGCGGGCTTTCGGTTGCCGCGGCAGCCGCCGCGTTCGGAGAGAAGGTCGTGCTGATCGAGCGGCACAAAATGGGCGGCGACTGCCTGAACTACGGGTGCGTGCCCTCCAAGGCGATGATCGCCAGCGCCAAGCGCGCGCACCTCATGCGAACGTCCGGCCCGTTCGGAATCCGCGCTACCTCGCCCGAGGTGGACCACCGCGCCGTGCACGACCACGTCAAATCAGTCATTGCGGCTATCGCGCCCAACGACTCCGTCGCTCGCTTCACCGGCCTTGGCGTAAAAGTCATCGAGGCCACCGGCAAATTCCTCGACAGAGAGACCGTGGCTGCTGGAGACCATCGCATCAAGGCCCGCCGGTTCGTCATAGCGACGGGATCCACCGCCGTCGTGCCCCCGATCCCGGGGCTCGATACGGTTCCCTATTTCACCAACGAAACGATCTTCGACAACACGCAGCGCCTCGATCACCTGATCGTCGTGGGCGGTGGCCCGATCGGCATCGAGTTGGCACAGGCCCACTTGAGACTGGGCAGCCGCGTCACCGTCCTCGAAGGGATGAAGGCGTTGGGCAAGGACGACCCGGAGCTCGCCGGGATCGTGCTCGCCTCCTTGCGCGAGGAAGGTCTCGCGATCCGCGAGGACACCCTGGTGCAGCGCGTCGAGGGCAGGCCCGGCGCCTTGCGCGTCCACGTGAAGTCAGGCGAAAGCCTCGACACCGTCGACGGCACGCACCTGCTCATTGCGGCGGGCCGGCGCCCCAACCTCGCCGGCCTCGACCTCGAAGCCGCCGGCGTCGCCTACGAACGTACCGGCATCAAGGTCGACGCGCGGCTGCAGACGAGCAATCCCAAAGTCTGCGCCATCGGCGATTGCATCGGCGGGCTGCAGTTCACCCATGTCGCGAACTACCACGCCGGCATCATCATCCGCCGCGCCCTCTTCCGCATGCCCGCCAAGGTCGACAACGCCCGCGTACCCTGGGTGACCTATACGGACCCTGAGCTCGCCCATGTCGGCCTCTCGGAAGCCCAGGCCCGCAAGGCCGGCTTCAAGATCAATGTGCTGCGTTGGCCCTATCACGAGAACGACCGCGCCCAGGCCGAACGTGAGACGGAAGGGCACGTCAAGATCATCACCAGCAACAAAGGCCGCATTCTCGGCGCCAGCATCGTCGGCGCGCACGCCGGTGAACTGATCCAGATGTGGTCCCTCGCTGTGGCGCAAGGCTTGACGATCAAAGCCATGACCGACTGGATCTCGCCTTACCCAACTCTCTCCGAGATCAACAAACGTGCCGCGATCAAGTATTATGCAGGTGTACCCTCCAGCCGGATGGTGCGTCGCCTGATCGGCTGGCTGAAGAAGCTCGGATGAACCGGCAGTCCCGGCTTTTCGTATTCACTGGAAGGATAGCCATAGCCTGATCGATCCGGTGGTGGATGGTTTGGAAAGGCACCGGGAACGCGGATCGATCTCTCGACCGAAAGCACCAAGTGGGAATACCAGCGCGTGCAGCATAAGCCGATCGACGGGCCGCAGCCCGCGGCCACATCCCTGGCCGCGCGACTGCTGGCGCCCTTGGCATCGCGTCTCCCCCTCCGCGCAAACCTGCCGGAAGACGACGATGGCGCGAAAACCAGCCGCATCGGCATGGGCCTGTCGGCCAAGCTTCTGTTGCTGACCAGCGTCTTCGTGATGCTGGCTGAAATCCTGATCTTCCTTCCCTCCATCGCCAATTTCCGGATCAACTGGCTTACCGACCGGCTGACCGCCGCGCGCCTCGCATCACTCGCCGCCGATGCCCACCCCGACCACGACGTGCCCCCGAGCGTCCGCAATGAACTGCTCAACACCGCCAAGGTTCGTTATGTCGCGATCAAGCAGCTCGATATGCGCCGCCTCGTGCTGCCGCCGGATGGACCAATCGACATCGATCGGAGCTACGACCTCAGGGAAAACGCATCGCTGTCCCGGTTGATGCGCCTGGGCCAGCGGGTGCCGCTGATCACCGATGCGTTAAGCGTCCTGTTCACGGGTGGTACCGGAACCATTCGCGTCTACGGCCACCCTGCGAGCCCCGCCGGCTCGACCATCTGGGGCATGAACGACTTCGTTGAGATCGTCCTGCCGGAAGCGCCCTTGCGCACGGCGATGGTCAACTACGCCCTCAATATACTGGCCCTGTCGATCATCATCTCGCTGATCGCTGCTGCCCTGGTCTATGTCGCGCTCAACCGACTGCTTGTTCAGCCTATCCTGCGCCTTGCCGGCAATATGGAAGTGTTCGGCCGCTCGCCCGAGAACGCAAGCCTGATCATCGAGCCATCGAACCGCAAAGACGAGGTTGGCACCGCCGAGCGAGAACTCCAGCACATGCAGCAAGAGCTGCGCTCGATGCTCAACCAGAAGAACCATCTGGCGGCACTGGGCCTCGCGGTCAGCAAGATCAGCCACGACCTCCGCAACATCCTGGCGACGGCACAACTGCTCTCCGACCGCCTATCGACGGTGAAAGATCCATCCGTTCAGCGCTTCGCCCCCAAACTGATCGCCTCCGTCGACCGCGCCATCGCGCTGTGCAACGACACATTGCGGTACGGCAAGGCGGAGGACCCCGCTCCCCGCAGGACACCGTTCGGCCTGAGCGACCTCGTCGACGAGGTCGGCGAGGGGCTGGGATTGCCCCGGGCGGATATCGCGTTCGTCAACGACGTCCCGCCCGACTTGCTCATCGATGCCGACCGCGATCAGCTCTATCGCGTGCTCAACAACCTCATCCGCAATGCCGTTCAGGCTCTCGTGCAACAGCAGGAAAGCCGTACGAACGAAATCCGCGTCTCAGCTCAGCGCAACAACTCGGCCGTCGTCTGCGATGTCAGCGACGACGGCCCCGGGATTCCCGAGAAGATCCGCAAGACACTGTTCAGGGCCTTCCAGAGCGGGGCCAGCAAGGGCGGCAGCGGCCTCGGGCTTGCGATTGCCGCCGAACTGGTAACGGCCCACGGCGGGCGAGTGGAACTGATCGACACGCCGGCCGGTGCGAAGTTCAGGGTCACCGTCCCCGATCGAGGTGCCAACGGGCCCCGTACGTGAACCGATTACGTGACGCCCCCTAGTAGACCAGAATGTCGCAGCGTTTTAGTTTTGCGACAGATCTCAAACCGCCGGTGCGAGACAAACCGGCACTATCGGGAGGCAGCACATGATCCACCGAACTCTCGCAGCGCTATCGGGGCTGACGGCTGGTCTCGCAGGGCTCGCGCAATCGGCACTGGCCCAGCGCCCCCCTCCGGGCAATCAAGGCCCGCCGCAAATGTCTCTCGAAGCCGCCTGGGCATGGTTCACCGCGCGCCCCGGCGTCATGATCGCCGTCGGCATCTGCGTCATCGCGATTGCCTACATGGTCATTACAAAGCGCAAGTCCAGCACCTGACCTCGTGCACGGCACCGTAGCCGGCGGGCGCAATGGACATCAAACACGCTTCGGCATCGGCGCCAGCAGATACACGGCGAGCGCCGCGATCGTTATTGCGGCGAACGATAGGTGCAGCGATGACCACACAGCCTCGGTCGCCATCCCCGACGCCTTCATGCCGGACACATAGAGGCCCGAGATATACTGCACGAGCCCTGCGCCTCCGATCGTGAGAAAGTTAGCAAACGTCATACCCCGCCCGAGCAGATGATCGGGGAAGAACCGTCGCGCATGGGCAAACAGCAATGGCTGGCACAGGCCCATGAATCCGATCCCCGCAACCGAAGCCACTGCCAGCCACAATGGCGGCTGGGGAAACAGCCACAGCAGTCCGAAGAACATTGCCGTCAGCGCCGTCCCCCAGATCACCAATGCCTTCGGCCGCCCCAGCACCCGGTCCAGCGAACCGAATGCGAAAGCGCCCAAGGACATCGAGATGGCCATCGCCAGGACGGCATTGCCGAGCGAGATTGGCTCGAGCCGGTGGACTTCGGCAAAATAGGGGCCGACCCACAATCCCCGCTCGACCACCACTGCGGCGTAGCCGAGCGTGAGCAGCGGCATGAGCGCCCAGAATCCCGGGATGGTCACCACCTTCCGCAACTCCGCCATAGCCGACGGCTGCCGCCCCACTGGGCGCTCAGCTTGAGGCGGGTCCTTCACCATCACCCAGAACAGTGCCGCCGCCCCCAGCATGACGGCAGAAATCACCAGCACCGTGAGCCGCCAACCCAGCCACTGCGTCGCGAACGCCAGGGGCGTCGCTGCCAGCAGATTTCCCAATGATCCGATGCCGAGCATCAGCGACGACAGGAAGCCGAAGCGCGCAGGACTTTCCGTGCGCCCGTAATAGTACAATGCGCCCATATAGATCGGCGAGCACCCCAGCCCGATCAGGCCCAGTGCCACAATACATGCCCACGGCCCCTGCGCCTGCGCCATGACCACCGAGCCGGCGACGCCGGCGAGCATCAGTGCCGGTACCGTGCGGCGTGGACCAAGCCGGTCCAGCGCGACGCCCAGCGGAAACTGCACCAGCGAGAATACGAGGAAGAAAGCCGCCGACATATTCGCGAGGTCGGCAGGCCCCAGTCCCAGATCCGCCGTCAACCGCGGGGCGATCACGGCCAGGAAGGCGCGGAAGAACTGCGACAGCACATAGGCGAGCAGAAACACGGCAAAGAGGGTCAAGGGCGCATCCAAGCAACGGTAACGATGGCGACTACCGTTGCACCTGGGGACACCTCCGTCTACCGCCTTGACGGCGCAGCCAACCGGCGTAGGCATGACGAGGGGACACGGCCCTGAGCCCCAAGCTGAAAGGACTAAGCAAATCGTGGTTTCAACCTCCGGCTTCCTTTCGCTGCCTCTCAGCCCGCTCGACGTGCTCGCCGTGTTGTGGTTCGCCGTCGTGTTCATGGGCTACCAGAACATGTCGCGGATCCCCAGCCTCGAACAGCGCAGCATAGCCGGCGCCGTACAGCGCCATCGCGTGGCGTGGATGCGTGAAATGGTGCGCCGCGACAACAGGATGTCCGACAGCCACCTGATGCAACAACTCGGCCAGGGCAACGCCTTCTTCGCCTCGACCTCGGCGATCGCCATCGGCGCCCTCTCCTCGCTCCTGGGTGCGGGCGACAAAATGCACACGATGATCGAGAAACTGCCCTTCGTAAGCCAGACCGAAGCCGTCATCTTCGACATCAAGCTGTTGCTGATGATCGCGGTCTTCGTTTACGCCTTTTTCAAGTTTGCCTGGGGGTTCAGGCTCTCGCACTATTGCGGGATCATGATCGGCGCGACGCCGCAGATCAACGCGGAAAACGCCGCCCAATGCGACAAGCACGCCGACGCAGTGTCCGCCCTCATCGGAATCGCTGCCGACCATGCCAACCGCGGCTTGCGCTCGTTCTATTTCGCCATCGCCGCGATGACGTGGATATTCCACCCCCTGCTCTTCATGATCTCGACGACCTGGGTGCTCGTCATTCTCATCCGCCGCGACTTCTTCTCGAAATCCCGCAATGTTTTGGCCTCGTGAAGCACATAAACACACCCCAACCCGATTGAATTGATCAACCGGGAGCCTCGGGCAAGCTGCTGCAATTCTGCAACATCCAAATATACTGGCTCTGTTCCGCCAGAATGTTGTGCGACCTTGCTGACCAGTGATTTGGCGGCAGGATGGACACGATGAAAGCGCAGGATTTCCGGGCACTTGTCGAGCGGTTGGGCGACCTCAGCGAGGTTCAACGCGAGGCGCTGGTCGAGGCGTT
>CANJPN010000320.1 GCA_947475855.1 Bradyrhizobiaceae bacterium | reverse complement strand
GCGTCGAAGGCGCGGTCGTCCGGTTGATGAAGGACGGCAAGGAAATCGCGAAGGTCGCGACCGACAACTACGGCGACTTCAAGCTCGATCGTCTGCCGGAAGGTTCGGGCGAATACACCGTCGACATCGTCCACGCAGGGCGGCGGGCGACGAAGAGCGTTGCGCTTGGTGTGAGCGTCAATCTCGGCGAGATCAGGATTTTGTCGTAGGGTGCGGTAGCAAAGCGTACCGCAGCGGGATGCGTTTGATTGGTGCGGTACGCGCTTCGCGCTACCGCACCCTACGGAGGATTATGAATGCTGAAAGCTGCGGTGATCGGTCTGGGATGGTGGGGAAAGCACATCGTGCGGCGCACCAAGGGCTCGCGCGATATCAAGCTCGTGCTGGCGGTCGATCAGAACACGGCGCTCGAAGCATTCGCGAAAGAGCATGAAGTGCCCTATGCGGCGCGGTTCGAGGATGCGCTCGCCTCCAAGGACGTGGAGGCCGTTCTGCTTGCGACACCGCATTCGATGCATACATCGCAGATCGCGGCGGCAGCGAAAGCCGGCAAGCACGTGTTCTGCGAAAAGCCGCTCGCTTTGACGCGGGTGGATGCAGAAGCCTCGGTTGCAGCGTGTAAAGCTGCCGGCGTGTTCCTGGGTATCGGTCACGAGCGGCGCTATGAGCCTGCCATGACGGAGCTCAGGCGCATCGTGAAGGCGGGAGAGCTCGGCACGATCATGCATGCCGAAGCCTGCTTCAACCACGACAAGCTCGCAAACGTTCCGCAAGGCGATTGGCGGACGTCGCCGAAGGATGCGCCGGCTGCGGGGATGACCGCGATGGGCATTCATCTGTCGGATGCGTTCATCGATCTGTTCGGGCCCGTCGCGGAAGCTTACGCGATGACGGCGGCGCGGGTGGCCTACAAGGACAACGGCGATGTCGTTTCCGCACTGCTTCGCCACCAGAGCGGTGTGACGAGCTATATCAACGCGATCCTGGTTACTCACCATCGCATCACGTATCTGGTCTATGGCTCCGAAGGTTGGGCTGATGTCGTGTACGATACCCATCCCGACACGCCAGGCGCCTCGCGGTTGCGTGCCGAATGGCGCGACGGGCGGAAGTGGAGCCAGGAGTATCAGTGGGAAGATACAGTGCGTCTGAACCTGGAAGCGTTCGCGCGGGCGTCGCAGGGCAAGGGCACGTACATGTTTACCGACGAGCAGAAGATTGCCAACGCGGCGACGCTGGAGGCGATCACTCGATCGGTTGCCGAGAACCGACCGGTGAAGGTCGATCCGATCATGGTGCCTGGGGCCGTAAAAGGGGCTAAGAAGAAATAGTAGCCGGTTGCCGATCACGCTGTGCATGGAGGAAGCAATGAAGCCGAACAGGTGCGTCGGGCTTGGCGCTATTGTCATGCTACTCGGCGTTGCGCTGGGTTATTCGGGCGCGCAAGCTCAGGCTTGGCCGCAGCGCTCGGTGAAGTTCGTGCTGCCATTCGGCGCCGGCTCTGGAACCGACATCTCGGCGAGACTGCTGCAGGAACGGCTGAGTACGAAGTGGGGCCAGCCGGTTGTTATCGAGAACCGGCCGGGGGGAGACGGCCTCATAGCGATTGGCGCGTTCGTCACGGCAGCGGACGATCACGTCCTGCTGTACGCGTCGAGTGCGTCGTTCATCGCCCATCCCTACCAGCACGACAAGTTGCCCTACGATCCGGGCCGCGACCTAGAGCCGATCGGGCGGGTCACCGATACCGTCTTGTCGGTCGCCGTGCCGACTGCGACCGGCGTGAAGTCGCTCGCCGAATTCGTGACGGCCGCGCGCGCCAGCCCCGGCAAGCTCAACGCCGCCGGTGCGCCGGGGTTGCCCGAGTTCGCTCTGATGGCATTCATCAAGACGCACAAACTCGATGTCGCACGCGTCCCCTATCGCGACATCGTGCAGGCCGGCACCGATCTTGGCGAAGGTCGCCTGCAACTGCTGCAGAGTTCCCTGGCCATCGCATCGCCTCATGTCGCTTCGGGCAAGGTCCGCGTCATTGCCGTTGCCGGAAGTGAAAGTTCCAGCCTCGTCCCCAATGTGCCATCGACACTGGCTTCTGGTTTTCCGGAGCTTGGCGTCGAAACGACCGTTGGTCTTTATGGGCCGCGCGGGATGCCTCTCGCGCTGAGGGAGAGATTGGGCGCCGATGTCGTTGCGGCAGCCTCTGATCCTGTGGTTGCGGAGCGTCTCGCGCCGACCGGGCAGGCGATGAAGCCGGGTGGGCCGGCGGACCTCGCCAAGGCGCTTATCAGTCAAGCAGCGCGGGCGGCCGAGATCGCCAAAGTGCTCGGCATGGAAATGAAGTCGGGCAAGTAGAGGTGATCGATTGGTACAGCAACGCGTCGTCGGCAGGGGCAAGTCGAAGCAGGGCGTCAAGCCCGGTGCCGAGGATCAACGTGAACTCGCACGCTACAAGGTCGAGGCGGTGTCGCGCGCGGTGCTGCTGCTCGAAGCGTTCCGTCAGAGCCCGGGATTGCAGACTGTAGAGACGCTCTCCAAGCGCACGGGATTGGCCGTTCCAGCGGTCAAGGCGCTGCTTGTTACGCTTGCGCAGCGCGGGCTTGTTCAACGCGCACCGGATGACGCGACTTCATATCGTCTGGGGCTTACCTGGTTGCGGCTTGCGGACGTCAAGCGGCAGCAACTCGATGTGCGCGAGGTCGCGATGCCGGTCTTGCGGCGGATTCGTGATGCGGTGAACGAGACCGTATCGCTCGGCATCCGCATCGGCACGACCGCGTCAACATCGAGTATGTGGAATCACGGCACGAAGTTCGGCGCATTTTTCAGCCGGGGTTTCACGTCGCGCTGCATGTCGGCGCTGGCGGCTTGGCGCTGATGTCGGGGATGGACGAGGCTGAGATCGAGGCCTATCTCGCGCCGACCGCACTTTCGCAATTGCAGAAGTCCAAGCTGGTTGCGGCGATAAAGGCTGCACGCCGCGACGGTCATGCGTTCGTCGAGGGCGAGGTGACGAGCGACACGGCTGCGATCTCGGCGCCGGTGCCCAACCACTCGGGCGATGTCGTTGCCGCACTTACCATCTCGATGCCGCAGCCACGCTGCACGCCGGCGATGCGGACGCGTTGCATCCGAGAGGTCGTGAAGGGAGCGCGGGAGATCTCGCTCGCCATGGGCTACGATCCATCACGCGCAGTGTGATGGGATAGTGGCGCCAGCGTCGGCATCGAAGCGCGACACCACAAGCTCTCGATATCATAAAGGGGTGCCAGATGAAGCTCACCGGCGGCGAAGCACTTGTCCAGCAACTCGCGCGAGAAGGTGCGACGCACGTTTTCGGCATTCCCGGGGTTCAGCTCGATTGGGCCGTTGATGCGCTGAGGAAAGCGGAGAACCAGATCCGCTTCATGGTTCCGCGTCACGAGCAGGCTACGTCCTACATGGCGGACGGCTTTGCACGCACCACGGGGAAGCCGGGAGTGTGCATGGTGGTGCCGGGGCCAGGCGTATTGAATGCGGCGGCGGGGCTCTCGACGGCTTATGCCTGTAATTCGCCCGTGCTGTGCATCGCCGGGCATATCCATTCGGATGGCATCGGCCGCGGTTATGGAGCGCTCCACGAGATCAAGGACCAGGGTGCAGTTCTCGATCAGGTGACGAAATGGCGGGGGCGAGCGAACACGCCGGAAGAAGTTCCCGGTCTCGTGCGGCGTGCGTATGCGCAGATGCGCAGCGGGCGGCCGGCGCCGGTCGCGGTCGAGGTTCCCTACAATGTGCTGGCTGGGAGCGGTGAGGTCGAGCTCGCAGCGACGCCTGCTGGCGAAGATGGTCGGCTGAAGCCCGACCAAGCGCAGGTCAAGCGGCTCGCCGCCGTGTTGGGAGCCGCGACGTTTCCGGTCATCTACGTCGGCGGTGGCGTGCTTTCGACTGCGGGAGGTGCCGCTCTCGTTCGGCTTGCCGAAAAACTGGGCGCACCTGTCGTAATGAGCGAGAATGGTCGTGGAGCGATATCTGACCGCCATCCCCTCGCGTTCTCGACGCTCGCAGGCCGCGCGATCCTTCCGCACGCCGACGTGCTGGTTGTCGCCGGAAGCCGCTTCATGGAGACGCGCGGACCGTTTCCCGCCTGGGACAAGGGCGACACGAAATACATCTACATCAATACAGACCCCAATGCGGGTATCGAGCCACGCGTGGCGGGGATGGTGTTGAACTCTGACGCGGGCCTCGCGATGGCGGCACTCGCGGACGAGTTGCCAGCCGTGCCGGCAGCTCAGCGGCGGCGTCTCGAACCGGCGGAGGCGCAAAAATTGCGAGCTTGGGCTCAGGCGCAGATCGATGCGATCGAGCCGCAAGCGTCTTACGTGCGGGCTTTGCGCAGCGCCATTCCGGAGGATGGTATCTTCGTCAACGAGTTGACACAGGTCGGGTATTTCGCGCGGGTCGCCTACCCAGTCTACGGTCCAGGGACGATCATCGGACCAGGCTACCAGGGGACGCTGGGTTATGGGTTCCCAACGGGACTAGGGGCTGCTGCCGGTAATCCCGGGCGTGTCGTCGTATCGATCACGGGGGATGGCGGATTCGGTTGGACGCTGCAGGAGTTGGCGACGGCTTCCAAGTACAAGCTGAACCACATTACGGTGGTGTTTGCCGATGGGCATTTCGCCAACGTTCGCGGCTTGCAGCAAGAGCAGTTCGGACAGGCCTACTGTTCGGATCTGCACAATCCCGATTTCGTTGCAATGGCCAGGGCGTTCGGTGTGAGCGCGACGCAAGTGCGCGATGCCAAAGGGCTCGAGGGAGCGCTGAAGGATGCAATCCGTGCAGGCGGGCCGCACTTGATCGAAGCCGCCGTCGGACCGATGCCGAGCCCGTGGGGACTACTGCGGCTGAAGGCGCCTGGTGCTGCCGGTGGCGGAACGATGCCTTCGCCGTTCGCAGGCGATCCCGCTTGATCAGACGGCGACGAACTGATTGGTCGCTTGATTGAGCACGGATAGTGTTCCGCTGGCGATGTCGAAGTGTGTGCCGTGCAGATTTAAGCGGCCTCGGCCTTCGAGTGTCTGCACGCAGGGAAATGTTCTGAGATTGTCGATGGAGATACGGACGGCCTCGCGTTCCAGCTCCGCCCGTATCTCCACCAATCCGCGGCCAGCCCATGCGCCCATCACGCGGTCGCGGCCTTCGTCGATGATCGACATCCAATTGGAGATGAACTCGGCTTCTGTCTGTCGGGCCGTGTCGCGCTCGATCGAGGCACGAATGCCGCCACAGCTCGAATGGCCCATCACGACGATGTGTTTGACGCGCAAGTTCAAGGCGGCGAACTCCAGGGCCGCCGACACGCCGTGATATTTGCCCGTGCGCTCGTAGGGGGGCACGAGGTTGGCAACGTTGCGGACGACAAATAGTTCGCCGGGCATGGCGGAGAAGATCATCTCCGGGTCCACGCGGCTGTCGCAACACGACACGATCATGACTTCGGGGCTCTGGCCATGGGCTGCCAGATCCGCGTAATGATCGATGTTTGGGGCAAAATGGCGGAACTTGAAGCGGCGATAGCGGTCAGCGAGGGCTTCAGGCAACAGGCTCATCGTGGGCTCCGATAGAAAAGTCCGTCATGGTGCATCTGGCGGTGCTGCGCTGCTGATTCAACTATCAGAGTTGCTGCAGGTCGACAGGTCTGAACCGGCATGCTTTCTTCGAATTGGACAATTCTTACGACTGTGAATTGCGGTAACCCCCTAAATTTCAATCGGGTTTCCTAGTTAAGTCGGGATGCGAGTTGCAGCAAGAGGGATAGATGACCGTTACAGACGTCGAACGGGGGCTCATCGCGCGCTATGCTGTCCGGGTGCTTTCCAGGACCGATCTACCTGTTCGTTCGGCCCGCCAAATCGCGGGCTGGTTGTATGAGCGGCATGAAACGATGGCGCTGCATATGCCGGCGGCGCTCGTCGATATTTTGAGCCAGCAGTATACGGCGGGCTACCGGTATTCAGCTTTCGAGGCCGCGTTTGCCGGCGCAAGAGCCGAGCTGGTGGAAGGGCTGGAGCAGGCGGCTCGGGAGAGCCAAAGGCCTGAGCCGCTCGCGAGCAACGTCGAAAGCCTCGTGCTAGCGCTCGATATCGCAAATCCCGATGCGGCATGGAAGATCGTCGGGCTGGTCGCGTGTGCGGCGCGCTACGATCAAGTGCAGGGATTTGCGAATACCGTCCTCGAGGCAGCGAGCCCGATGTCGCGCGCGATCGCTATGCTCGTGGGGGAGCCGCTGCGCGTCGTCGAGGAATGCCTCGCCGGCAATAGCGATCTGATGAGCTCGGGTCTGTTGCAAGTGCGGGATGGCGAGTTGATCGGGGGATACAACGCGCGCTTCGTGGTTCCCATGCGGATCGGCGCGTCGCTCGACCGGACGTTCGCCAGCTTCGACGAGATGCGAAACGAATTGCTCGGGCAGTCACTGGTATCGAATGTAGGCCCGGCCGACTACGAGCATGTCGCATCGGATCGCGATCTCATCACGGCCATACTCAAGGGCGGAGCCGAAGCCGGGGCGGCGGGCGTCAATGTTCTGCTCTACGGGCCACCGGGCTCGGGAAAGACCGAGCTGGCAAAGGTCGCGGCCAAGGCGGCTGGGCTCGTTCTTTATGCGACAGGGGAGGAGAATGCTCAGGGAGGTGAGGCGGATCGCGGTGGCCGCCTTACCGATCTCGTATTCTCGAACCGGCTGCTGCAGGGCGAACGCGGCGTGGCGCTGCTCTTCGACGAGATGGAAGACGTGGCGGTGCATTTGATCCGCAGGGGCGGATCGAAGGTCTATCTCAACCGCCTGCTCGAGAACAATCCGGTTCCGATCGTGTGGACCTCGAACGAGCTGGGGAACATCGATCCCGCACTTTTACGACGGATGACGCTGGCGGTGGAGTTGAAGCGGCCGCCGGCTGCGCAACGTGCTCGCATCTTGGAGCAGATGCTCAAGCGTCATGATCTGACGTTGCCGGAAGCGGAGATCGAGCGTCTCGCGCACAGCATCGATGCGACGCCGGCGATCATGGAGAACGCGATAAAAGCTGCGCGTTTGGCAGGCGGGGGAGCTGAGACGATCGAGCGGGTC
>CANJPN010000319.1 GCA_947475855.1 Bradyrhizobiaceae bacterium | reverse complement strand
TGGCCGGTGGAGCCGCCGCGATAGGGCACGTGCGTCATCTTCGTGCCGGTCATCAGCTTGAACAGCTCGGCGGTGAAGTGAGTGGATGAGCCCTGCCCGGTGCTTGCGTAGTTGAGCTTGCCCGGGTTGTCTTTGACGTACCGGATGAAGTCGGCGACCGTCTGTGCCGTCACCTTCTGTGGATTGACCACCAGCATGTTGGGGAATGTCGAGAGGAGTGTCGCCGGTGCGAACCCGGTCACCGTATCGTAGGGCAAGTTCGGCTTGAAAGCCGGCAACACGGTATGTGTCGATGCCGTCGCCAACAGCAACACATAGCCGTCAGGCGGCGCGCGCGTTACGTACTCGCCAGCGATCTGGCCGGTGGCACCCGCCCGGTTCTGGATCACGATCGTCTGGAGCCATGTCTCGGCTGCAGCGTGCGCAACCAGCCGCGCGATCACGTCTGCCGAGCCGCCCGCAGGAAACGGCACCACGAATTCGATCTGCCGCGAGGGATAGCTTGCCGGCTGTTCCTGCGCCTGGGCAAGCGGGGAGAGCAACGAGACCATAGATGCCGCGGCGACGCACACGGCGATCGCAGAGCGCGTGAATCGAGCTGTTTCCATTAGACCGGCCTCACGTCGCCGGCGATGGTCGTGCGCCACATCAGGCGAACCTGATCGCCAGGAAAGTCACGGCGGGCGTGGATCGACGAGCGGTTGTCCCACATCACCACGTCACCCTTGCGCCAGACGTGCTCATAGACGAACTCGTCCCGCTCGATAAAGTCGAACACACGCTCGAGAATGTCCTGGCTCTTCGACTCGGGCTCGTCGACGAGGTGATGCGTCATCAGCCGGTCGACGTAGATTGCCTTGCGGCCGCTGTCCTCATGTCTGCGGATGGCGGGATGGATAGCGTAACTCACCGCTTTCGTCGCATGGGGATCGCCCTTCTTGTTGCTGCCGTAGAGGAACGCGTTGTAGGCTTTGCGACCCTCCAGGCCTTCCTTCAAGTCCGCCGGCAGCGCCTCGTAGGCTGCGAACAAGTTGGCGAATGCCGTGTTTCCGCCATAGGTCGGAACCTCCAGCGCGTATAGCAGCGTCGCCTTGGTCGGGACCTCCCGATGGATCGTGTCGTGGTGGAACCACATCTCGCCGTCCGGATGCGCGCCGATCGGCTTGCCGTCTTCACGAATGTTGGTGATCAGCATGATTTGCGGCAACAGCTTCTTCTGCCCGCTGGTCTGCACCTCCTTCGGCCGCGTGATCTCCGCGACTTTGCCGAACTGGCCGGTCGCGGTCACCAACTCGGCTTGATCGAGCTGCTGGCCGCGGAACAGGATCATCGTGTGCTCGACGAAGAGCTTCCAAATCTCGTCGATGTCCGATTGCGCGAGCGGCTTGGCGAGATCGATGCCAAGGATCTCTGCGCCGGTATGCCTGGAGAGCTTTCTGAATTCGACCATGCGGCGTCTCCCTTCGACCAGCAACGAGCTTGCAGCCTCAAGACTGCCGAATTTTGCAACCCTGCACCAGTCCTATCTCTGCCCGATCCCGTAGCGCGCTGTGCTCATTGTTTTGTCTGGCACTGCGGCGTTGATATCCTATTATCGTGCCGGCATGGGTCAAGCAGATCATCGGCCGATCATCGGCAGATTGATGGCCCGTCCTGCTCCGGGAGCATTGGCCATGAGCCTTCACGCAGCCCTCGATCGTGACACACGCAAGGCCAGGGTCTCAGTTCCTGAAACGTATTGGCGCGTTTTCGGCGCTCCGGCATTCACCGTGGTCGCGGCATTGGCAACGCCGAACATCGTGCAAGCGCAGACCGTGGAGAAATTCTACCAGGGGCGCAACCTGACGCTTGTGGTGGGCTCGGCGCCGGGCGGCGGCTACGACCTTTACGCCCGTCTCATTGGTCGCGTACTCGGCCGCCACATCCCTGGCCAGCCCACAGTGGTCGTTGCGAACATGCCCGGGGCAGCAAGCAACGTCGCGGCGGCCTATGTCGCCAACGTCGCTCCGAAGGACGGCAGTGTCATCGCCGCGCTCTATATGGGCGCCATCGTCGAGCCGCTGTTTGGAACGCAAGCCCGGACGACGCACGATATCTCGAAGTTCAACTTTCTGGGCAACGCCAACCGGGACACCTACGTCTGCGTGGCGCGAACCGATGCGCCGGCTGGATCGTTCGCCGCAGCGCTCGAAACCGAGCTCGTGCTGGGCGCCAGCGCGGACGGGGCTGGAACGCGTGATTATCCGACGCTGTTGCGCAACATGCTGGGCGCTCGTTTCAAGGTTGTCGCCGGCTATCCGGGCACCCGCGCCATCAATCTGGCGGTCGAGAAAGGCGAGATCCACGGCGGTTGCGGGCAGACGTGGTCGAGCCTCGCAGCGACCTTCACGCACTGGTTCGACAAGGGCCTCGTCCGCGTGCTTGCGCAAGAGGACTCGGTCGGCCATCCAGATCTCAACCTCCAAGGCGTGCCGCTGACAAAGACCTTCGCCAGGACCGCCGAGCAGCGCGCGGCCCTCGATCTCTTCTACAGCCAAACCGATTTCGGTCGCCCCTATGTGACGGCGCCCGGCGTTCCCCCCGAGCGGGTCGATGCCCTGCGGCGGGCCTTCGTCGGTGCAATGCAGGACGCCGAATTGCAGGCCGAAGCCCGCCGCATCAAGCTCGACATGATCTGGGCGGCCGGCGATGAGCTGCAGGCCAAGCTCGAGCGGATCTACGGCGCACCGCCTGAACTCGTGGCGCGCGTCCGGCAAGCGATCACGCCCAGGGAGTAGCCACGCACGGCCTGGCTTATCGGGAAACACCATTGCGGCGCGCCAGACACCAAACCTGGGGACGGGGGCCCCAGTCGAGGCTGGCGCTTTCGACAATCGTGTAGATTGCCGCGCCGGGTCGGTGCGCCAGCCGTCGAGCAGTGCCCCTCGCCCTCCCATTCTACAAGCCGATCGGGCGTGACAACCTTCATCCCGGTTACACGAGCCTGCCGAACGGAAACGCGCACGTCGCGAGCGTCATCCCCAGAATCATGAAAATTCCCAACCGAGCCGATACGGCCATCATTGTCGCGTCCGATGAGAATGGAGGCGCGTGGGACCACGTGCCGCCACCGAAGGGCGATTTGCGGGGCGCGGGATTGCGTGTTCCGGCAATCATCTTTTCGCCGTATGCAAAACGCAGCTTTGTCGATCACACAAGCTGCGACACGGCTTCGATCATGAGAGCCTTGCAAGTTCGGTTGAATCTTCCCTTGCTTGGCAGGCGCGATGCGCTGGTCGCCGATTTGTGCAATGCCTTCATGGGCGCTGGGACACTGCCTCCGCCAAAGCAATGAACGGCGTACGCTGCCGTTTCATTCTCAGGTTCGGCAACAAAATATATGGCAAGGCGTCAGGAAAACCGGCCTCATCCGTAGCGGTAATGCCAAAAGCAGAAATTGAAGCGGCTGCCTGACTTTCGTCAGGGATTTTTGGCCGCTTCAGTTGCGGAATACGCGAGCGGACTCTGATGAATTCAGCACCGTCAGCCGTGCGACAACGTCTGATGGCTGTCGAGATTGTAGGTGTGCCGCGCCACACGATCGAGCAATTGCGCCTCGAGCCTGAGTACGATCGGGGGATCGTCGCTGGCTGCGGAAGTCTTGTGGATCTCGCCGGGCAGGAAGAATGCTATCTCGCCTTCTTTCTGCACGAAGCAGTCGCCTGCGCGAAGCTCCGGCGCGGTCCAATCTGCCCCGTTTGTATAAGCCCAGGTGTACTTGGTCTGCTCGATGGCACCCTTGTAGACGCCGTAGACGACGTAGGATGCGCCATGGTCATGTGCGCGAGCGCCACCGGTGGATTTCCCCTTGGGCGTGAGCGACGTCATCAGGCAAAAGCCCGGCCCGGGATGGCCGTACTTATCGTCCACGTGAAGATCGATGCGTCCGGGCTTACCGCCACCGCGCTGGTTGATCTCCTCCATGAGATTTGGGCTCGCAAGCAGGGCCTTCATGTGACCGGAAATCTTCTGCGCCTGTGCCCTTGCGTCCGGCGTGCCGGCAAACACTTCCCTGACGGCTCCGACAAAGCGATCGATCGCTCCCATTTCACACCTCTAATGTTGAGCGCATTATATCCTTTTCGGGGTGGCGCATTGGACGCCCCACCGACAGCCCAGGGTGCATCGAACCCCATCTGCGTGCAAGCTGGACGATTTCCACTTCCCGTCTCAATTCAGCTTGACCCCGCTGCTCTTGATGGTCTCCGTCCACTTCTTGATCTCGGACTCCACGAAGGACCTGAAGTGGGCGGGGCTTCTGCGTTCGGACATGACCACTGTCGTGCCGACGTCGCGAAGGCGGGAGGCCACCGCAGGCGTGTCGAGGGCAGCGCCGATGGCCGCATTGAGCTTCGCTACGATGGGCTCCGGCGTGTCCTTGGGGAGGAAGTAGCCCATCCAATAGTAGGCATCGATGCCCTCGATACCTTGCTCCTGCGCCGATGGAAGTTCAGGCATCAGCGGCGATCGGTTGCGGGTGAGAATCGCAAGTGCCTTGACAGATTTGGAGTCGATCAGCGGCGCGCCGGCTGCTGCCAGAGGGCAGTAGAAATCGAGAGTGCCGGCGACGAGATCCAGCAGCGCGGCCGCCGAACTGCGATAGGGAACGTGTGCGACCGAGGTGCCGATCGCTTGCGTAATCTGCGAGCAGGCGAGGTGAACTGCCGAACCTGCGCCACCCGATCCGAATTGCATCTTGCCGTGATTCACCTTCACGTAGTCCGCGAACTCCTTGAGTGTGTTGGGCGGCAGCTCCTTGCGTGCAATCAGCAATAGTGGCTGCTCCACTGCCAGCCCAACCGGGGTGAAGTCGGAAGCCGAATTATAAAGCGGCGTGGCGAACAGTGCCTGGCTCTGTGCGATCGAATCGACGGCGCCGAGCCCCACCTGGTAACCGTCGGGTGCGGCCTTGGCGACGCGGGCGAGACCAATCATGCCGCCGGCACCGCTGACGTTCTCGATGATGACTTGCTGACCGAGCACTTCGGACATGCGTGAACCGATGATGCGCGCAACGACATCGGTTGCGCTGCCGGGTCCGAAGGGCACAATCAGCGCGATGCTGCGCACCGGCCAGTCTTGTGACGCGGCGGGGGCTGCCTGCGAGGCGAGCGCTGCAAACGCGGTCAGACAAGCGAAAGCGGCATGGCACCAGCGGCCGAAGCTCATAGTCCGATCCTCCCGAGTAATTTTTGCGGAGCCACAAATAGGTAAAAGGCTGCTCCTGGCATATTCTACCCGACAAGCTATCGCACTATGCTCGGCTGCACTAGCATTGCTGCTGGGTCAGCGAAGAGCCGCCGACGGGGTCCAGCAACCTAACGTGCCGCCTGCCAGCGGGCGAAGAGCGTGGCGATATAGGATGGCGAACGTTCGATCGCATGGCCCTGCTCATCGAGCCACCGCGCGAAGGCGGGCAGGTTCCGGCTCGGTATCCGCGGATAGAGGTGGTGCTCACCGTGAAAGTTGTAGTTGAGATAATGTAGGAACGGCCGTTCGAGCCGGTTGCTGGTATGACTACGTAGCCGCATTTCTCCCGGCTCGCCGGGCATTGGAACGTGCTCGCAAAAGCCGCGTAATTGGGACATGAACAGTCCGACAGTCGCTGCGGCAACCGGAAGCAACAAACCGAGCCAGGGGTGCTCGCCGCCGTTCGTCGCCAACAGGTAAAACGAAAACTGGATGGCGAATAGTCCGGCGATCTCGCCGAGTACGACGCGCCACGAGCGCTGCATGGCGAGCCGCTGGCGCATCAGAACGAGCATATGGCGGATGTTCCAGCCAAGCAGCGGGCGGAACAGGTGCCACGCCAATTTGAGGCGGCTTGCATGGGCCAGATCGCCATAGTCGAGAAGCTGCGGATCATCGTCGTCGCCGACATGGCTATGGTGCTTGCGATGAAGCGCTTCGAAAGCGGCGAAATCGACGACGGTCCACCAGCCCGCCAGCCGTCCAACAATCACATTGGCAGCCGGGGTGCGAAACAGCGTGCCGTGGACAGCTTCATGGACCAGGATCGTCGTTTTCGAGATGGCGATACCAAGCGGGACGGCAGCTGCGAGCGCCAGCCACGGCGAGATGCCGTTGAGGTATGGCAAGAGCACGATCCAGAGCAACGGCATGCCGAGCAGGCGCAGCGTGGCGCGCAGCCCCCAAAGGTCGGATTTCTCGAAGAACCGATCGGGGATTGTGAGCTTCACGCGCGGGGACACGGCTGGCCAATGCTCGTTGATGAAGACGCGTTGATCCGTGGAGTTTGATCCCGCAGTCTACCTCGATCCTGCAACTAAACCGTAAACCGCCGACGGATCGCAGGCGGACTATTGGGTGCTGCGCCAGTCGCGGCAACTTTTCATCAGTCCACGATCGGGATTTTCTTCTTCAAGGGCAGTTTCCTGCCAAAGAAGCGTTCTGCATTGGCGCCCAGGATGTTGCGCTTGTCCTTCTCGGCCAGGAACGGCAGGTCGTAGATCACGCTGGGCAGATCGAAGTCCCAATGCGGGTAGTCAGAGCACCAGCAAAGTTGCGACTTCGCGTTGATCATCTTGAACGTCGCTTCGAGGATCGACTTGTCTTCGGGCATTTCCATCGGCTGCGTGGAGTAGAACATCTCCTGCATATATTCCGATGGCAGCCGCTTGAGACCCGGCGCTTCCGAGGCTCGCATCTTGTAGGAGTGGTCGAGGCGCTGCGCGAGGCAGTAGGCCCAGGTCAGCCCCGACTCGATCCACATCGTCTTGAGCTTGGGGAACCGCTCCGGCATCGCGTTGACGATCCAGTTCGTCATGTGGACCATGTTGAACCACATGAACCCGAGCGCATGGACGCCGAGGAAACGGTTTTGCGTCTGCAGCGATTGCTCGTTCCAACAGTAGGCGGCGTGGAAAGACAGTGGCAGTCCCATTTCTTCCAGCAGCGCGTAAGTCTTGATGAACGCGTTGTCGTGGACGGGCTTGTAGCGAGGGCTCGTCACCATGAAGCCCACGACGCCCTTCTTGCCTCCGAATTCCTTCACGGTGCGATAGGCAGCCTCGGGATCGTTGAATGGAAGGTAGAGCATCGAGATGATGCGCTCCTCG
>CANJPN010000318.1 GCA_947475855.1 Bradyrhizobiaceae bacterium | reverse complement strand
GGTGAAGGAGAGCGCACGATGGCGCAGCCCACGAACGAGGCGGTAGAAAAGCTGCTTAGGAAAGGCATCCGCGATATGTGGTATGCCTTCTGCCCTTCCAGCTTTGTGAAGGAGAAGCCGATTTCGATCTGCCGCTGCGGATACAAGATCGCTCTGTGGCGCGATGCATCCGGCAAACTCGCCGCACTCGAGGATCACTGCCCCCATCGCGGCGCGCCGCTCTCTCTCGGCAAGCCGTTGGGCGACCGTATCCAGTGCGATTACCACGGCGTCGAAGTCGATCGCAATGGCGTCGCGGTGCGGGTGCCCGGCAGCCCCGGTTGCAAGTTGGAAGGCATGAAGGCGACGCGCTCTTTCCCCATCGAGGAACATGCCGGAATGATATTCGGCTTCGTCGGTGCCGACGCGCAGGCTGTTCCATCCAAGTTCGAGCTTCCCGAGCAATTGACCTCGCCCGAATTCAGTTACTTCCCCTGTTACGTCGAGTGGAAGGGCGACTACCGCTATGTCATGGACAACGTGATGGACCCGATGCACGGGACATACCTTCACAAGATGTCCCACTCGATGGCGGAAGGCGAGACGCAGGCCAAGTTCCGCATCCGCGAGACGCAATCTGGATTCGTCTTCGAGAAGGAAGGCCAGCGCGACGTCAACTTCGATTGGACGGAGTTCATAGACAGTGGCACTCACTGGCTGCGTCTCGAAATACCCTATCCCAAGACCGGCGGCCCCGGCGGCAACTTCCACATCGTCGGCACCTGTTCGCCGATCGACGACACGACGTCCGCGATCGTCTTCTGGCGCTGCCGCAAGCTATCGGGTTGGCAGCGCGACGTCTGGCGCTTCCTCTACAAGAACCGCCTCGAGACGCGGCATTGGGAAGTCCTCGAGCAGGACCGGCGCATGTTGGCGGAGTTCGAGCCGGACGCGCGCGAGAGGGAGCTGCTCTACGATCACGATATGGGCCTGATGCGCCTGCGCCGCATCATGAAGCAGAAGGCCATCGCGCAATTGAGTACCTTGGCCGGCGCCGCCTGAACGCACATCGAATTGCGGAAGAGCAAGTTGCATTCCGCCTTCACGTTTCCACGCAGAAGTCAAAGTTCCATCGAATGAACCTGGAGGGAGTTCTCATGAACACGCAAACGAAGCTCGGCGTTCTCGCCGCTGCATTAGCCACACTGCTTGCTGGCACTGCCCAAGCACAGACTAAGGTCACGTACCTTTTCCCAGCACCCGATTTCCTTCCGGCTTTTTCGCCGTTCCAGATCGCGCGCGCGAAGGGCTACTACAAGGCTGAAGGCCTCGAACCGGCGTTCCAGGTCGGCAAGGGAGGGGCAGATGTTGCAAAGCAGGTCGGTGTCGGTAATGCAGATCTTGGCGGCGGCATCGGTGATACGGCGATCATCGTTCGCGCGAACGGCGTAGAGGTTCGTGGCGTCGCCCTGCTCGGCAGTCGTACTCTGACGCAGATCACGGCGCGCGAGGATGCGAACATCAAGTCGCTCGCCGACCTCAAGGGCAAGAAGATCGGCGTCCTCGCGTTCCAGGATACGACTTTCTACAATCTGCTCGGTGCGATGAAGAGCGCGGGGCTGGGGCGCGACGACGCGAATGTGCAGGCGGTGGGTGCTGCCGGCGTCGTGCAGTTGATGATCTCCGGCGATCTCAATGCGATTTCCGGCGTGCCCGAATGGACTGCGGGCATCCAGGCTGCAGGCGTCAAGGTCAGCGTATTCGAAATCGAACCCGTGTTTCCCGCGATGGCGCAGGCGATCCTGGCTTCAGACAAGGTCATCAAGGAGAAGCCCGACATGGTGAAGCGCTTCGTGCGCGCCACGCTGAAGGGCCTCAAGGAGGTTATCGACAACCCGGAGCAGGCCGCGAAGGACTATGTCGCCGCCGTGCCGCAGCATGCGGGCAAGGAGAAGGGGATGGAGGACATCATGCGCCGCTACGCCAAGCTGGTGTATGGCCCCGCCAACGCAAGTCTGGGCAAGTTCGACGAGAAGCGCCTCGCATCCGTTCAAGCGTTCTACGTCGGCAATGGCATCGTACAGACCGCGGTGCCGATCAAGGATACCTACACGAACGACATGATCGGGAATTGATGCGTAGGTTGGGCTGAGGCCTTTGGCCGAAGCCCAACGGCTCGTCGACGCTCGGTCGACGCTCGAATGCGTCGCTCAGCCCAACCCAACCGAAATGGGTACGTTCATGTCCATCCGCGACTTCATTGCAATAATTGTGGTCGCCGTCGTCGCGGTCGCGGCGTGGGAGTTCTTGCCGCCGTTCTTCCACGTCCCGAAGTTCATCATTCCGACGTTCTCTCAGACCGTATCGGAGCTCATCCGCATGGCGGAATCCGAAAACCTCTTTCGGCATACATTCTCGACAGCCGTGATGACGACGATCGGCTTTTTGGTCGGCAGCCTGATGGGAGCGGCCGGCGGCTATCTACTCGGTATGTCGGCGTTCTGGGAGCGCATCCTGTCGCCATACATCCTCGGACTGCAGATCGCGCCGAAGGTGGCGTTCGCGCCGCTGTTCATCATGTGGTTTGGCTATACGTTCTGGCCCAAACTGCTCGTCACCATTTTGATCGTTTTCTTCCCGATCCTCGTCAACGTGTTGCAGTCGATGAAGACGGTCGACCGCGATATGATCAATCTCGCGCGAGCCTATTCGATGAGCCGATCACAGATCTTCTGGAAAATCGAATTCCCCGCATCGCTGCCCGCGTTGATGGCGGGGCTTCGCATCGGTGCGACGCTCGCGGTGATTGGCGTCACGGTCGGCGAATTGGTCGGTGGAAACACGGGGCTCGGATATCTCATCACCTACGCCGAGGGGCAGGCGAATGCCGCTATGGTGTTCAACGCGATCATGCTCCTGACCGTAATCGGCATCGTTCTATACGCTGCCGTCTCGGCGATCGAGACGCGAGTGCTCCACTACATCCCGAAGGCACGAAAATAGAAGGCGGGCTTCCCGCCAATTCGAGTGAGAACCCAAGGAGAAGGACCCATGACAGAGCACGCGAAGTTTCCCAAGATCGATCCCGACGATGTGAAGCTTCCAGAAGGCAAGACCTTCGATCAGTGGCTGGAGAAGTGCGTCGTGCGATACGCGACGCGCACCCCGGATTGGGATGCGCTCAAGTTTCAAGCCGACTATGACCCGAAATATCGCCGAGCGCAGCTCCGCTACGTCGGCACTGGTGGAACTGGCGTCGACGCTGACGACGACTCCGTTCCCGCGGGACACTTCACGTTCTCTACGATGATACTTCCCGCGGGCTGTGAAGGTCCGCTGCACATCCACACGGATGCGGAGGAAGTGTTCTTCATCCTTAAGGGCCACAAGATCCGCTTCATGATTGAGCACAAGGGTAAGAAGTGGGAGACGGTGCTCGGCGAGCGCGATCTGCTCTCGGTGCCGCCCGGCGTTTATCGCGGCCTTGTCAACGAGGGCATCGAGGAAGCGCTGATGTGCGTGATGATCGGCAATCCAAAACCGGTGACGCCGACCTATCCGC
This sequence comes from Bradyrhizobiaceae bacterium, assembly GCA_947475855.1. GTDB lineage: Bacteria > Pseudomonadota > Alphaproteobacteria > Rhizobiales > Hyphomicrobiaceae > CAMDPA01. The sequence goes on along the minus strand of CANJPN010000318.1, from coordinate 3,613 downwards.
CCGATCACCCGATCGCGAAGATCAAACGCGAGAAGAGATAATGTCTTGTGGCGGCGGATTGCGGGTGTCGTGATGACCACTGAACCTCGACGCACGACGAGCGGCGGAATCTCCCTGCTCCGCGCAGGCGGGGCTCGTGGCCGTCCGCTCGTACTCTTGCACGGCATCGGCAGCAACGCGCTTTCGTTCGCCGCGATGATGACCGCGTTGTCGGCATCTCGGCCGCTCTTGGCGTGGGATGCTCCGGGATATGGCAATTCCGTGCCGTTATCAGGAGATTGGCCTTCGGTTGACGATTACGCGGCGGCTCTGAGTGGTCTGCTTGATCGTCTCGAAATCCATGCCGTGGACCTGCTCGGCCACTCGATGGGCGCGCTGGTCGCAGGTCGCTTTGCGCGTAACTTTCCCAAGCGCGTGGCGCGCCTGATCCTTGCGTCACCAGCGCTAGGCTACGGTACCAGACCCGGTGAACCGCTGGCGCCTCCCGCCGCAGCACGCCTGGACGCAATGGTCGCGGAAGGCGCAGAGCAATTCGCCGCTTCGCGTGGCCCGCGCCTTGTGCACGCCGTCGAAAACGCGAAGCTTGTCGCCGGCGTTGTGAAAGGGATGAGCGAGGTTAAGTTGCCCGGCTATGCACAGGCCTCGCGCATGTTGTCCTGTGCCGATCTCGTCGGTGATGCCGGGCAAATCGCAATGCCAACACTCGTACTCGTAGGCGGCGAGGATCAGGTGACGCCGCCGAAGAACTGCCTGCGGCTCTACAACGCGATAGCCGAGGCAACGCCTTCGCTCGGCCATCGCTTCGAAACGATTCCCGACGCGGGCCATGCCGTGCCGCAGGAGCGGCCGCTAGTCGTCGCCGATCTTGTGGCTGCATTCGCGCCGCCAGCTCCGGCAGAGTCATGAAAGAGCCATGCTGACAAAGCCCGTGATGAGAATGCAGCAGACGCCGACGTATTCGGTGCCGCCCGTGGTGCGCGCCATCAAGGTTCTGCGCCACATTGCAGCCGGACGTTCCGTCGCCAATCAGAGCCAAGCCGCCCGTGAGATCGGTATCAACCGCACGACCTTGCTTCGTCTCCTTCACACGCTTGAAGCCGAGGGAATGATCGAGCCGTTGCAGGGCGGCGACGACTACATTCTCGGTACCGGCGTGATCGAGCTTGCCGCGCAGAAGCTGTCGTCGCTGGATGTCGCGCAAGCGGCAGGGCCTGTTCTGTCGGGGCTGGCAGAGCGGCTCGGCCTGTCTTGCCATCTCGGCATTCTCGACCGGCGCGAAGTATTGTACGTGGTCCGCGCGACACCGGAAGTCCACCTCGTCAGTAACGTCAGGATCGGCACGCGGCTTCCAGCGCATGCATCTTCGATGGGCCGCGCGATCCTCGCCCAGATGTCGCGCGAAGTCGTCGATGAAATCTTTGCCGGCGCGGATCTGTTCGCAGTCACCGCTGTGACGCCGACGACGCTCGGAGCGCTCCACGCAGAGCTGGGTAAAGTTCGCGAAAGCGGCTTCGTCGACAGCCGTTCGAGCTATGAGCAAGGCATCGATTCCATCGCAGCTCCTGTGTTTGATCACAGTGGAACCGTCATCGCAGCGATCAACGCATCCGGCCCGGAAAGCGCATTCGGCGGTGCGCGTGGACGCCGCACCGCGATCGTCATGGCGGTCCGCGAAGCCGCTGCTCTGATCAGCAGGCGTCTGGGTTTCGTTCGCTCACCTCCTCGCGCCGGTACGGCGGTTGCTGCAGGCGCGCGCGCTCCGCGCCGATGATGTTCCTTCTGGAGAATCACAAATGGATCTCGATCTTTTCGGCAAAACGGCTGTCGTCACGGGGGGCACGTCCGGGATCGGGCTCGCTACGGCGTCACTGCTTCTCGCGGAAGGCGCGCGCGTCGCGATCTGCGGCCGCAATTCTGCGCGGCTGGACAGCGCACGCGCCGAGCTGGAAAGCTTGCACGGTAGCGGCAATGTCATCGCCGAATTGGCCGATGTGACCAAGGCCGATGCAATGAATGCCTTCGCGCATCGAGTGGCGCGGTCGTTCGGCACGCTCGATCTTCTCGTCAACAACGCTGGTGAAGGCCGCCTTTCGAAGTTCGCCGACACCAGCGACGAGGCCTGGCGCGCCGAGCTGGAACAGAAGTTCTTCGGCCAGATCCACACGCTGCGCGCGTTCATCCCTCTCTTGAAAAAGAGCGGTGCACCCGCGATTGTCGGCGTCAATTCGTTGTTGGCGCTCCAGCCAGAACCGCACATGGTCTGCACCTCGGCAGCTCGAGCCGGTGTACAAAGCCTGCTCAAATCGATGGCCGGCGAGTTGGCGCCGCAGGTCCGTGTCAACACGATCGTGCTGGGGGTGATCGAGTCCGGCCAGTGGCATCGTCGTTTCGAGACGATGGGCAAGCCAGGCCAGTCGCGCGACGAGTGGCTGGTGGAACAGGCGAAGTCTCGCCATATCCCGCTCGCCCGTTTTGGTAAACCAGAGGAAGTGGCGCGCGCTGTTGCCTTCCTCGGCTCGCCTGCGGCAAGCTATATTACGGGCGCAACGCTCGAGATCTCCGGCGGCGTATCCCGTTTCATCTGATCTCGGGCCATCTGGCCGAAATAATACTGGGCAAAGCCGCTGTGCGGCATCAAGGAGCATGCACTGATGGCATTCAAGTCTCTCGGCGTGATCGGCAGCGGCGCGATCGCAGCCCCGATGCTCGAAGCGGTCGCCCGCAATATGCCAAAGCCGATGGAGCGCCTATCGCTCCTCACGCTGCCGGCTGTGGTCGACGGTGCGCGCGCACTCGTTGAACGGTGCGGCCCCCGGATCGCGAAGCACGCCGAGGTCTTCACGGATGCGGATGCGTTCCTGTCGCGGCGTTACGATCTCGTCGTCGAATGCGCCGGTCATGCCGCGGTGAAAGCCTACGGCACCAAGGTTCTCGCGACGGGTACCGACTTGCTCGTCGTCTCGATCGGCTCGCTCACCGACGATGCGCTGCGCAACGCCCTGCGCGATGCGGCAGAAGCTTCCGGCGCGCGCATGATCCTGTGCTCGGGCGCGATCGGCGGTATCGACCTGTTGTCGGCCGCGCGCCTCTCCGGCATCGAGAGCATCACATATACCTCGCGCAAGGCGCCCAAGGCCTGGAAGGGAACTCCCGCCGAGAAGCTGATCGATCTCGATCGCGTGACGGCCGAGACCGTCTTCTATGAGGGAACCGCGCGCGCCGCCGCCCGCGATTATCCGCAGAACGCCAACTCCGCCGCCACCATTGCCATCGCAAGCGTCGGCCTCGACAACGCCAACGTGCGCCTCATCGCCGATCCCGCGGCGCCTGGCAATGTGCACGAGTTCAAGCTCACGTCGGCCTGCGCCGACATGGAAATCCGCATTGTCGGCAAGCCGTCGCCGGACAATCCGAAGACGTCGATGTCGACCGCCTACACCGTTGCGCGCGAGATCATCAATCGCATGTCGCCGATCGCCATCTGATCTGCGCGATACCAGTTCGTCGAGGAACTCGAAATGCACGACGATGACGTGAAGCGCTTCCCCTCGCGCCGCGCCGCAATCACGGGAGCGAGTGCCGGTGCTGCGACGCTGTGGGCCGGCCTCGCGTT
>CANJPN010000317.1 GCA_947475855.1 Bradyrhizobiaceae bacterium | reverse complement strand
GCGCAGGGGGCCGCGCATCGGATCGACGTGCACCACCATGTAACGCCGCCGGTTTGGCTTGCCGAACTCAAGAAGGCGAAAAAGGACAATCCGCCGCTTGCGAACTGGTCGGTGCAGAAGTCGCTCGACGACATGGACAAGGCGGGCATCGCGACGTCGCTGACATCGCCGACGACGCCGCAGCTCGGTTTCCTCGACAAGGATACGGCCGCCAAAGTTTCGCGCGAGTCCAACGAGTGGGCGAAGAAGCTCGAGAGCGATCACAAAGGACGTTTCGGCACGTTCGCGATGCTGCCGCTTCCGTATGTCGACGAGAGCCTGAAGGCGATCGAATATGCGTTCGATACGCTGAAGGTCGATGGCGTCGGGATCATGACGAGCTACGGCGATAAGTGGCTTGGGGACAAAGCGTTCGAACCAGTCTGGGCCGAGCTCAACCGGCGGAAGGCGACGGTCTATACGCATCCGACGGGCGCCAATTGCTGCGCTAATCTAATGCCTGATATCACCGACAGCGCCATCGAGTACGGCACGGATACGACGCGCTCGCTTGCGCAATTGATCTTTACCGGCGCGACGCAGCGCTATCGTGACATCAATTGGATCTGGAGCCATGGCGGCGGCGCATTGACGGCGTTCGCCGAGCGGTTCCTGATCCAGATGACGAGCGTGCCGCCTTACAAGGACAAGTTCACTCGCGCGTCAGTGCAGGCTGAGCTGAACCGGTTCTACTACGATACGGCTCAAGTCTCGGGGGCTGGTACATTGCAGGCTCTGGCGAAGCTCGTGCCGGTGTCGCAGATCGTCTATGGTACGGACTATCCGTATCGCACGGGGCTCGATCATACGAAGGGAGCCGCCGAAGCATTCTCGGGTGCGGAACTCGCGGCGGTCGAGCGCGGCAATGCGTTGCGGCTGGTGCCGAGGTTGAAGGCTTGAGGCCGTAGGGCGGGTAAGCGGCACACTTTGTCGTACAACCCGCCCTTTTTTCGCTTGTCGAAACTTGGCGGGTTACGGCCGTCCTCGCCGGCCTTACCCGCCCTACAAAAAAGGTGAGTCCCGGATGGCCTTACTACTCGTCGATCTTCACAATCAAATCGGGAATGCGGAGGTCTGGCGCAGCAGCTTCAAGGAGCATCTGCCGGATCTCGAGATCAGGCTATGGCCGGATGCAGGGAATATCGCTGATATCGAGTACATGGCGTTCATGCGGCCGGACTTCGATGTGCTGCCGGCGTTTCCAAATCTCAAGGCGATGTTCAGCCGTTCGGCGGGCGTCGAGAGCTTCGCGGGGCATCCGAAATTTCCCAAGGTGCCGCTCGGCAAGGTCGAGCCTCCGGGCGGCGATCCGATGATGACGGAGTACGTCGTCATGCATGCGCTGCGGCTGCATCGCGAGTTGCCGGCCTATCATGCGGCTCAAGCAAAGCGTGAATGGCGGAAGGCGCAGATCAAGCGGCCGGAGCAACGGCGGATCGGGTTTCTCGGATATGGCGCGATGGCGCAGGCGCCGGCGCATATTTTGAAGTCGCTGGGCTTTCCTGTTTCAGCGTGGGTGCGTTCGCCACGGCCGGGAGCGGGTATCCCGATCCACGTGGGGCATGGCGAACTCGCTGCGTTTCTCGGGCAGACGGATATCGCGATCTGTCTGTTGCCGTTGACGCCGGAGACCGAAGGTATCTTCTCGGCGCGGACGTTCGCGATGATGCCTGTTGGCGCGATGCTGGTGAACCTCGGGCGCGGTAAGCACGTCGTCGATGCCGATCTGATCGCGGCGCTCGATTCCGGGCACGTCGAGCATGCTTCACTCGATGTGACGTCGCCGGAGCCGTTGCCGGAGAGTAGTCCGCTGTGGGCGCATCCGAAGGTAACGATCATGCCGCATGTGGCGCGGCGGCCTACGGTTGGGCAAATCGTCAAGGAGATCGCTGCGAACGTGCGCAATATTCGTGCAGGCGGGGGATTGTTGCAACAGATCGACATCGTGCGGGGCTATTGAGCTCACGTCAGCCGATCCAGAAAATCCGGAGTTGCCATGTCTGCCGATCCGACTTCCGCCAAACTGATCTGTCTCGAAACGGCGCCGGTTCAGCAGTTCGTCGCGAGCATCTTCCGGGCTGCCGGCTGGAACGCGGCGGATTCTAAGGTGGCGACCGATTGCCTGATCGGTTCCGATCGCGCAGGGCATGCGTCCCACGGCATCGGGCTCATTCCGATGTACGTCGACACGATCAAGTCGGGCTGTCTGAAACCGGAGTGGACCGCACAAACCATCAAGGACGACGGGCCGTTCGTGGTGATCAACGGGCGGCGAAGTCTGGGTCAGGTCGGGGCGCGGGATGCGACGCTGAAAGGCATCGCGACGGCGCGGCAGCACGGCATCGCGCTCGTCAACCTGATCGACAGCCATCACGTCGGCCGCATCGGGCACTACGGCGAGATGGTCGCCCGCGAGGGCTTTGTCGGCATGTTCTGGGTGAATGTGCACGGCCGCAAGCCGACGGTGGTACCGTTCGGTGCGCGTGAGCCGCGGTTCTCGACGAACCCACATTGTGTCGCAATTCCGCGTCGCGGCGCCGATCCCTTCCTGCTCGACTTTGCGACGGCGGAGATGGCGGTCAACAAGGCGCGGGTGGCGTTTGCGAAAGGCGAGAAAGTGAGACATGGCACGTTGCTCGACCATCAGGGGAGGCCGACCGACGATCCTGGTGTGCTGTGGGCCAATCCGCGCGGGTCGATCGCGACGTTCGGGCTGCACAAGGGCTCGGGCCTCGCGATCGTATGCGAGCTGATGTCGGCGGTTCTCGCGGGCGGTCCGCTGGTGGCGGATCAAGACGAGGCCGGCGCGATCCTCAACAACATGACGGCGCTGGTGATTGATCCCAGGCGCATGGCAGTCGGTGACGAGCCGATCGAGGCGGCGACGGATCGGATGGTGGAGTGGGTCAAGAGTGCGGCGGCGGCGGACGGCGTCGATGCCGTTCTGACGCCCGGTGAGCCTGAGCAGATCAACCGCGCGCGGTTGGGTTCGCGGATCGAGATCGATCCGGCGACGTGGAGCGACATCTGCAAGGCCGCAGCGAAGATGGGCGTGAGCGATGTGCCGCGTGCGATCTAGCGCGGCGTTGTAGCTTTGGTGCGAGCTTCGTATCATGTCCGCACAACGGGAATTCGACGACAGCGAGGCTCACCATGCGCGTGATGATGTTCCATCTGATGCCTTATGCAGATCTCGATTTGTCGGTGAAGGATCAGTATCGCAGCGTATGGGTCGTGCTGCCGAACACGCACTTCGATCCGGTGAAAGGGCATGCGCTCTATAACCGGTATCTCGACGAGCTCGAACTCGGTGCGGAGCTTGGTTTCGACGGCGTGTGCGTCAACGAACATCATCAGAACGCCTATGGCATCATGCCATCGCCGGTGGTCACTGCGTCGGCGCTGTCGCGGCGCGTGAAGACTGCGAAGATCGCGATCCTCGGCAATGCGTTCTGCCTGCGTGACAATCCGCTGACGCTCGCCGAAGAGCACGCGATGATCGATTGCATCACAGGGGGGCGGCTCATCACGGGCTTTGTGCGCGGTGTCGGAGCCGAGTATTTTTCGACGGGCGCCAATCCTGTTCACAGTCTCGAGCGTCACCAGGAGGCGCATGATCTCGTTGTGCAGGCCTGGACGCGGCCGGGGCCGTTCGCGTTCGAGGGGAAGCACTTCCACTTCGAATACGTAAATGTTTGGCCGCGGCCATATCAGAAGCCGCATCCGCCGATCTGGTGCCCGAGCCAAGGGAGCCTCGAGACGATCGAGTGGGCGGCGCATCCCGATCGCAAATACGTGTACCTGCAGACCTACTCGCCGATGGAGTCGGTACAACGGTATCTGGATCTGTACCGAGAGATGGCGGCGACGCGTTACGGCTACACGGCGAATTCTGACCGGATCGGCTGGTGCGCGCCTGTTTATGTCGGCGAGACGGACGAGACGGCGATGGACGAGGCGCGGCCGCACATCGAGGCGATGTTCAACGTCTTCCTGCCGAAGGTCTCGGAGATGATGTTCTTTCCGCCGGGCTACATGTCGAATGCGTCGCTCAAGAACATTCTCGCGCACAAGCCGGCGGCGCGGTACGAGCGGACGACAATCGAGGGGCTCGTCGAGAAGGGGATTGCGATCGTCGGTAGTCCGGACACCGTGCGCCGCAAGCTGACGGAAGCTCACGAGCGAATGGGTTTCCAGGAATTCCTGGCGCTCCCGCAATTCGGCACGATGCCGGGCGATCTGGTCGAGGGCAACCTGCGCCGCTTCTGCGCAGAGGTCATGCCGGCGTTGAAGGCGTTGACGGACAAAGAATACCGAGGCTTCGAACCGAGCAAGGCTGCGGCAGAGTAGGCCGGCCCTGCGTTGAAATGTATCGTGGGGCGTTGTCTTGGCATTGTCGGAGTCGTGTTGGGCATGGCGCAGCCGGCGACAGCGTATGATCGGATACTGCTCTCGTCCGACGCAGCCACCATTCGGCTCGCATAGGTAGCCCATTGCGTTGTGGTCGACGCCGGCAAGGCCGAGGGTTCCAGAGCCGGTGGCACGTCGTTGCCAAAGCGGCCACCGTGCCGGCGCCTTCGATGGTGGCAGGCTTGGCGGGGGCGGATGCCGCGGAGGCAGAATCTTGTTCGGGAAGTGCACCTGAGATTCATCTGTGCCCCCTCTGGCGTGGGGCCAGTGATACACTATTGTGATCCTCGAACAGGAGTGAACCCCTGCCGGGAGGATGCGCCGCCATGAGCATGAACTTCACGCTGCCCGAAGAGCTGCAGATGCTGCAGCGGAATCTGCGCCGCTATGTCGACACGGAGATGATCCCGCACGAGCGGGAAACGATGGTGGGCAACGAGCTCAAACCGGAATGGCGGGAGCGGTTCGTCAAGGGCATGAAGGAACTCGGGGTCTATAAGCTCGACATACCCGAGGAGTTCGGTGGCGCGGGGCTTGGGCTGCTCGCGAAGGCGATCGTGTGGCAGGAGCTGGGGCGCACCGTTGCACTGCCTGCACGGGGGGATCACATAACGGGGCCGAATGCGCGCGGTATCCTCTATGCGCTGAAGGGGGAGATGCGGGAGCGCTATCTGCTGCCCGTTCTGCGCGGCGAGAAGGAAGCGTGCTTCGCGCAGACGGAGCCGGACGCCGGTTCCGATCCCGCATCGATGCGCACGACGGCGGTGCGGGACGGGGATCACTATGTGATCAACGGTACGAAACGGTTCATCACGGGGGCGAGTAAATCGCACTTCATGCAGCTCATGGCGGCGACAGATCGGGCAAAGGGTTCAAAGGGTGGAATCTCATGCTTCATCGTCGATATGGATACGCCTGGCGTGAAGCTCGGCGCGCAATACGAGACGATGATGGGCGATAAGCCCTGGGAGATCATTCTCGACAACGTGCGCGTGCCAGCGAGCCATCTCGTCGGCACTGAGGGGGGCGGGTTCAAGCTTGCTCAAGGCTGGCTTGGGCACGGTCGCGTGAAGCATGGCGCGCGGGCGCTCGGCGTCGCGGAGCGGTCTCTGGAACTGGCAACGAGCTATGCGCATCAGCGCGTGACGTTCGGGCGTCCGCTATCCGACCGGCAGGGCATCCAATGGATGCTGGGTGACATGTACATGGATCTGGAAGTCGGCAAACTGCTCGTCTACCGCGCCGCGTCACTCATCGAAGAAGGCGAGGAAGCGAGGATGGAGGCTTATCATGCCAAGTACTTCTGCGACGAGATGGCGTTCAAGGCGGCTGATCATTGCATGCAGATTCACGGCGGAATCGGGTTGACGACGGACTTGCCGATCGAGCGGATGTGGAGGCAGCAACGGAGCTACCGGATCACGGAGGGTGCGAGCGAGGTGATGCGCACCGTTCTCGCGCGGCACGTGATGAAGAAGTACGGGTAGTTGGCAGGGACACGTGGGTGATCGACTTGGGTGGCAAATGACCAGCATCAAGACCGAGACGATCGAGATCGACGATTGCAAGCTGAACATCCGGCGTGTGGGACGTGGGCGACCGCTCCTGTGGCTGCACGGAACGGATGGGCTCGCGGAGTGGCCCGCTTTGATCGAACGCCTGGGCGAGCAGCATGAGGTCATAGCACCAGATCATCCGGGTTTCGGTGACAGTACGGTTCCCGGCTGGATGGCCGACGTGTCGGACCTCGCCTACCTCTATCTCGACCTGTTGAAGCGGTTCGGTCTGGAGCGCGTCGATGTCGTCGGGCACTCGCTTGGCGGCTGGATCGCCTTGGAAATGGCGGTTCGGCAGACGCAACGGATGGCATCGCTGGCGCTGATTGCACCGGCCGGTATTCACGTGAAGGGGGCATCCAAGCGCGACATCTTCATGATCGATCCGGACGAGCAGGCGCGGCTCGCGTACGCAGATTCTGCTCTGGCCGAGGCTGCGGCTATCAGGGCATCGGCTGGAAAGTACCAGGAGATGGCGATCGCGAATCGGGTCGCTTCGGCGCGGTTCGGTTGGAACCCGCGCTTTCACAATCCGCGGTTGGAGAGATGGCTCCATCGTGTGGACGTGCCAACGCTGGTCATGTGGGGGAACGAGGACCGGATTTTTGCACCGGAGCATGCAGAGGCATTCATGCGCGCCATTCCCGGGTCTCGTCTCGCGATGGTCGAGAAGGCCGGGCACATGCCGCATATGGAAAGGCTCGACGAGACCCATCGCGTGCTCGCGCAGTTCCTGGCGCGGTGAGCGCCGGCCTGATGACGGACTGGGTGACATCGGCCCCGGGTGGACGTGGGAGACAAATCGCACTAGTCCAGTGCTTCAAGCTTCGCACCTGCTCGGGCGGGCTTGGAATCGGGGCATCAGACAAGATCAATGGCGGGAAAGAAGCAGCGCCGCCGTCGAAGGCATAGATTGCAGCAGCAGAGCGGTAGGTTGCCGTCGGTGCGCAAGGATGCCGCGACGCCTATTGATCCGAGAACTACGGCGTCGTCAGAAGCGCCTCGAGCCGGTGCGGCGCAAAGCGAATCTGCGACGATGATCGCGTCGGTGGGTGCGCTGGAGGCGGCCATCGAGCCTGCCGTGACGCCCAGCGAGGTTCTCGCGAGACAGCAGTCACCCGCGTTGCGCGTATGGAGAAACCGCAACTATCT
>CANJPN010000316.1 GCA_947475855.1 Bradyrhizobiaceae bacterium | reverse complement strand
TGTCGCTCATTCTTGCGCCGCAGCATGTTGCACGGCCTTTCGCGATGCCGCCCGGCACACCGGCAGATCGCCTGCAGGCCGTCCGCTCGGCGTTCTTGGCGACCATGACTGATCCCGAGTTCGTCAAGGAGGCGAAGACGGCAGGCCTCGATATCGATCCCATGCCGGGACTTGCGATCGCCGAACTCTACAAGAAGATATACGCGACGCCGCCCTCCGTAATTGCGGACGCGCGCCGCGCCGCGGGGAATTGAGCCATGGCCGCAGTAAGACCAGCGAAAACAGCAGCAAGCAGCGTCGGCGCGCGAGAATTGAGACCCAGGGATGCCGAGTTCCTGCGCGGTCGCGCCTCTTACCTCGACGATGTCGATGTTCCCGGCTTGAACCACGTGGCGTTCGTGCGCAGCACCCAGGCGCACGCGATGATCCGGCACATCGATACTGCGGCAGCGGCCGCCGTCGCAGACGTTCGCGCGGTCCTCACGCTGTCCGATCTGGCACCGGTGGCTACGTCCCCGCGCATGCCGCTGATTGCAGCGCCCGGCAAGGCGACGACGCCCGCAACTCCGTTCATTCTCGCCGACAAGGAAGTCGCCTTCGTCGGCGAGATCGTCGCCATGGTCGTGGCGGCCTCCCGCTACGCCGCCGAGGACGCGGCCTCGCTTGTCGAGATCGAATATGAGCCGTTGCCGGTCGTCGCTGATTTGCAGGGCGCAATCGAACCCGGCGCTAATACAGTGCGTTCGGAGCTGTCGACCAACGTCCTCGCCACCTACCGCGTCGAGTACGGGGATACAGAAGCCGCATTCTCCGGCGACGCCCTGGTGTTCTCGGATGTCATCAAGTTGCACCGCGGCGGTGGCCATCCGATGGAAGGTCGCGGCATCGTCGTCGAGCCGCGCTCGCGCGATGGCAGTCTGACCGTCTGGGCCTCGACCCAGATGCCCAACGACCTGCAGCAGGCCATCATCGCGGCGACCGCCACCAACGACGACCGCGTCCGCGTGATCTCGCCAGACATCGGCGGCGGCTTCGGGCCGAAATATTGCGTCTACCCAGAAGAGATCGCGGTCGCCTGCGCGGCCAAGCTCCTCGACTGCCCGCTCAAGTGGGTCGAAGACCGCCGCGAGCACTTCCTCGGTGCCATTCAAGAGCGCGACCAGCACTGGGCCGTCGATATCGCCGTCGGGCGGGACGGCAAGCTGAGGGGTGTCCGCGGGCACATGATCCACGATCAGGGCGCATACACGTTCAAGGCGGCGAACCTGCCCTATAACTCCGCGACTGCCGTGCCAGGCCCCTATCTGCTACCCGCCTACTGCATGGACGTCACGGTGGCCTTCACCAACAAGGCGCCGGTGTCGTCCGTGCGTGGCGCAGGCTATCCTCAAGCCGCGTTCGTGATGGAGCGGCTGATGGACCGCGCCGCCGATGAACTCGGATTGGATCGCGCACGCTTCCGGGCCGACAATCTCATTCCCGCATCCAAGATGCCGTATTCGAAGCCGCTCAAGGCGCGCTCTGGCGCAGGCATCGTCTACGACAGCGGCGACTATCCTGCGGCTCAGGAGAAGGTCCTCGCCGCCGCCGACTGGGCAGGTTTTGCGGCACGTCGCGATGCCGCCGCCAAACGCGGCCGTCATCTCGGGATCGGCATCGCCAATGCCGTGAAAGGCACAGGGCGCGGCCCCTTCGAGACCGGCATTGTGCGCGTTGCCGCGTCCGGTCAGGTCTCCGTCTATACCGGGGCATGCGAGATGGGGCAGGGGCTGACCACGGCTCTGGCCCAGATTTGTGCGGAGGAACTTGGCGTCGAGCCTGCAGCGATCAACATCGTCACAGGCGACACCGTAGCATCTCCTTTGGGTCTCGGCGGGTTCGCCAGCCGTCAACTCGTCACCGCCGGCTCTTCTGTGCTTCTGGCGTCGCGTGCTGTCGCGGCGAAAGCAAGGCGGCTGGCATCTCACATGCTGGAGACCGCGGAAGCAGACCTCGAACTTCGCAACGGCCGTGTCGAGATAAAAGGCGTTCCCGGTCGCGGTGTGGCTCTTGGCGAACTCGCCCGCGTGCTGCGCGGCGCGCCGGGATACGCATTCCCCGAGGGCCTCACTCCCGGCCTCGAGGCGTCCGAAGCTTGGCAGACGGGGCCGCTCGCCTATGCCAACACGACGCACGTTGCGGAAGTCGAGGTCGACATCGAGACCGGCGGCGTCGAGATCCTTCGCTACGTTGCCTTGCAGGACTCCGGCACGCTCATCAACCCGCTGCTCGTCGAAGGCCAGTTGATCGGCGGCATCGCGCACGGCATCGGCAACGCCTTGTATGAATCGATGCGCTACGATGCTGCCGGCCAACCGCAGACGACGACCCTTGCCGACTACCTCATCGCTTCTTCCGGCGAGGTGCCGCGCGTCGAAACCATCTTCACTCAATCGCCATCGCCGAATAATCCCCTCGGTGCCAAGGGCGCCGGCGAGGTCGGCACGATACCGGCCGCGGCTGCCATCATTTCGGCAATCGAGGACGCGTTGCGTCCGTTGGGTGTCCGCATCTGCCAAGCTCCAGTCTCACCAGCCGAGCTGCGCGGAATGATCGAGGCTGCTCGCACCAACGCTTGAAAGTCAGACGCCGTGCTCGACACGACGCGACACGAGGTGAGCCGCGGTTATCTCATGAGTGAGCAACAGCGGCGCAGCGGAACTCCTACGCGCCGGTCTCGGATCGCGAGCATGCGGCGCCGCTTGCGGGCCAGCGCACCGCTCTCCAGGCGATCAGCCCGCGCCCGCTGTAAGGATTTCCAGAACGCGCTCGGGCGTCGTGCCGTCGGTCAGCCGTGCGAAATCCGCGATCCGCTCGACGGCATCCTGCAGCCGCTCCTGGAACTCCGCCTTGTCGATTTCTATCGTGCCGAATTGCCGCAAATGCTCGGTCACGAACTGCGTGTCGAGCAACGTGAAGCCGCCGTGGATCAGCCGCGCGCAAAGGTAGACGAGTGCCACTTTCGACGCGTCGCGCTCCGTCGAAAACATGCTCTCGCCGAAGAACGCCCCACCGAGCGCCACGCCGTAGAGACCGCCGACCAGCCTGCCTTCGAGCCGGACTTCCACCGTGTGGCAGTGCCCTTGCCGATAGAGGTCCCGGTAGAGACTGCGGATCTGGCCGTTGATCCAGGTCGAGCGGCGTCCTGGCCGCGGCGCTGCGCATCCGTCGATCACGCCTTCGAAATCCGTGTCGAACGTCACATTGAAACGCGCCTGCCGGATCGTGCGGGCGAGCCGTCGCGGCACATCGATGGCGTCCAGGGGCAGAATTCCCCGCGCCTGCGGCTCGATCCAGTAGAGCTGCGGATCGTCGGCGCTCTCCGCCATCGGGAAGATGCCGCAAGCGTAGGCGCGCAGAAGCATCTGCGGCGAAATCTCGAATAAGGGACTGTTGCGTGCTGCCATGGCGCGAGAAAGGTTTGCGCGCGAGGGTATCCCGCGCCTGCGAACTTTCGAAGATAAGGCAGCGCGGCCCGGATTGCGAGATTTAACCGTAACTCAGGGTGGCATTGTTTCGGGGATGTGACGTTCCTCACATTCCGGCATCGCCAGGGCAGACGTGCGAGGCTCGACGGACCTTTGACGTTCATAAGCCTCGAAAGCCGGATCTCGCATGCCAGCATCGCGCTCCGGCCCGTAAGTATCGGCATTCGAGATCAACCCGAGCTTATCGAGCTGATGTTCGATCGCATAAGCTGAACGGTTGTGCGACTGTGCGATCTCCGCAATGGTCCGGCCGGACTTGTACGCATCCGCTACTTCTGCGATCTCACCGTCGTACCAGCGTGCGCGTGACCGGCTCGGGAATTGTTGCTGCTGCGCGCGCTGGCGCGTCGTTCGGTTCGCTTTCAGGGCGTCGAGCAAGCCTTCCCACACCACCATCGGCAGATTCATAGAACGACCGCCAGGGGCAGATAACTGCCCGAACAGACCTCCTCTTTCGACCTCGAAGCGATACTGATCCTGACCGCACCGCCAACTCACGCTTTCCCAATTGAGACCTTGCGACATGCCTGCCTCCTGACGCGACAAACCGATGCCGTTGAAAATATCAGCGGCCGACACGATAACAAGAACAAAAAGAGAATTTAAAAAGAACACCGTGCTCATGAGGCTTCTCTACAACACCAGCCGGACTCACGATCTCTGCGCACACGCAATGCGTTCGCGTTGCGCCTTCCTGCTGCGAACATGCGTGCCCTCGTGGTAGGGTGAGCGAGATGAACGAGCGGGAGCGAAGCAATGGCTGATTCAGGGCAGAGCACTGGGGTTGCCGCAATGGGCGTGGGCGCGCCGTGGGCCGAGCACAATGTCTCGCCGCTTTGGGAGAACCGTGCGGCCCACCGCAACAACGACGATGGCCGCGAGCGCGCACACATCTGGCGCTGGAAGGATATGCAGCCGCTGATCGATGCGGCGTTGGCAGAGCGGTCGATGGCGGCTGTCGAGCGGCGCGTTCTCTCGCTGGTCAGTCCTTACACGCCTTTGATTGGCGGCGCCGGCGGCACCACGCGTAATCTGAACGCGGGGCTCCAGATCCTGAAGCCAGGTGAGAGCGCGCGCCCCCACCGCCATTCCATGAATGCGCTCCGCTTTGTCATGTCGGGCAACGGCGCCACCACTATCGTCGACGGCAAATCATGCCCGATGCTGGCCGGTGATCTCGTGACGACGCCTGGCTGGTGTTGGCATGAGCACAAGCATGGCGGGGAAGGACCAATCGTCTGGCTCGACGTGCTCGACGCGCAATTGCATCGCTATCTCGGCACGGACGCGTTCCAGCCCGGTCCGCCGAACGACCTGCCGCAGTTGCCGCCGGACACCGCGTTCACTTCGTCGATGATGGTTCCGGAAACGGTGGGCGGCGGTAAAGGCTACTCGCCGGTGTTTCGCTATCCATGGGCCGAAGCAGCGACCGCCGTATCGAAAGCGCCACTCGGGCCCGACGGTGCGCGCCGCGTGCGCTATGCAGATCCCACGAATGGCGGCCCGGTGATGAGCTTTCTCGATTGCGGCCTCATCGAGATGGCTCCTGGCATGGAGACGAACGGATTCCGTACGACGGCAAGCAGCGTGTTTTGCGTCGTCGAAGGCTCTGGCGCGAGCAAGATCGGCCAAGATGAGTTCGCATGGAGCGCACGCGATGTCTTCTCCGCGCCGTCGGGCACATGGGTGAAGCACAGCGCCTATGCGGAGCGCACTCGACTTTTCTGCGTGTCGGATCGAGAGGTTCTGCGGCGTCTCGGCCTGCTGAAAGAGGAACACGCGGGGCTGGCCTGAGGCAACCCGATGGTCATTTCAGGCGCTTCCCAGTCGACGATCGAAACGCCGGTCTTGATCGTGGGCGGCGGACCTGTCGGTCTCGCTCTTGCCGGTGGCCTGGCCGCGCGCGGCGTACCGTGTGTCCTCGTCGAGGCGCAAGCGACGGGCAGTGAAGAGCCGCGCGCGGCCACGCTCGATGTCCGCTCGATGGAGTTCATGCGGCGCTTCGGGCTCACTGATGCGGTACGCGCTGCGGCCTTGCCGGAAGAGCTGCACAATGTGCTTTATTGCACGAGCCTCTCGGGCTTCGAGATCGCCCGCCTGGACAAGCCGCCGCCGTCGAGCAGCGGCAGTCCCGAGCGCGGCGTCCGCATCGATCTCCTGCATCTCGTTCCGATCTTGCGTGATTTCGCCGCCAGCCATGCCGACACGCGACTGCGTTTTCGCTGGCGTCTCGACAGCCTCAAGCAGCGCGGCGATTGCGTGCTGGCCGAGATATCCGACATCGCCGCATTGCAACGCCGCACGATCGCCGCGCAGTACGTGATCGATTGCACCGGCAGCGCCAGCCCGATTCGCGACGCTCACGGAATTCGGCTCGAAGGTCGAGGTCCAACCGACCACTACACCCAGATCTACGCGCGAATTCCAGGATTGGCGCATCATGCCGAGGGGCAAGATACCGGCGAGACGATGTTCGTCGATCCCAGCGGCATCTGGCGCTCGCTGGAAAGCATCGACGGCCGTGGGTATTACCGTTTTCTGATCCGCGGCATTGAACACTGGGAGCACGCCGAGAAGATCGATTCGGCAGCGCACCTCCAGGAAATCGCGGGCAGCACCATCGTCCATCAGGTGCTCTCGACGGCGCGTTGGCAAGCGCGTGATGCCGTTGCGAACCGCTGGCGCGAAGGGAACATCCTGTTGGCCGGTGACGCCGCGCATCAGTTTCGACCGGGCACCGGCGCGGGCCTCACGCTCGGCTTGGCCGATGCATTCGATCTCGCCTGGAAACTCGAGGCGAGGCTGGCCGGCTGGGCCACCACGGGCATCGTAGATTCCTACGTCGCCGAGCGCCGGCCCGTTGCGCAAGGGAGTCTCGCGCAGACCGAAGCGATCGCCGACGTCGAGAAGCACGAAAGGCCCTACGAGTTCCATCCCCACATCGCGCTCGATACGCCGGCAGGGCGTGCAGCCCGAAAAGGGCTGGGCGCTGAGATCGATTTGCGTCATTCACGAACGAAAACACCGGATGGTCTTTCAAGCGCGCCGGTTTATGCGGGTTCGCCGATCATCGCGGGAGACATTGCGCGAACGATTGATGCAGCCGCCATCCATCGGCCGGGCGTCGTGCCGGGCGCGCGGGCACCGCATGCCCGCATGCAGAACGGCTCGTCTACGCTCGACATCTACGGGCAAGGCTTCGTGCTGTTGCGTCTCGGACAGCGCGCACCTGAACCCGGCGGCATCGACCGCGCATTCGTCCATCGCGGCGTGCCGCTGACCTATCGCACCATCGACGATCCCGCGATCGCAAGCCTGCACGGATGCCGTCTTGTCCTCGTCCGCCCCGACGGCCACGTCGCCTGGCGTGGCGACAAGCCACCCGACGATCCACTTGCCGTTGTCGACCGCATCCGCGGCGCGATGATGTGAGGTGAAATAGGGACACACACAATTTCACCGTGCCGCGGTTCAAGGCTGGATTGCTCTGTGATGGAAATTATGTGTGTCCCCATTTTCGCAGCCGTGCTTCAGCGAGAACAAAAATGCCCCTCATCGATCTGAGCCGCGAGATCTACCACCGGACGCCCTCGCATCCGACCCATCCGCCTGTCGTCGTGACGACGTGGTACGACCACAGCGAGTTGAAGCAGGCTGGCGACACGCGC
>CANJPN010000315.1 GCA_947475855.1 Bradyrhizobiaceae bacterium | reverse complement strand
GCTTGCGTCACGCCTTCGCTCCGCCATTTGGCATACGTGCCCCTGATGGCTTCGACCGAACTCTTCACCTGGCCATTGTCGACGGCCGACCTCAGGGCGATGAGCCGCTTGCCTGGACCGACGAGCATCGTGCTGGCGCTCGCTCCGTAGGTCGAGCCCAGGCTGGCGCGCACGCCTTGCCAGAGCCGCCCGTTGCTGCCGCCGAGCACGGCGGTGGAAACCTGTGCCGTTTCAACTTCGCGTCCCAGACCAATCGACGTCAGCCCGACGAGCAACACCGTGCTCTGTGGGGTGTCGTGCTCGACCACGATGATACCGCCGTCGAGGGTGATCTCTGGCCAATCCCGTCCCGTCAGTGGCGCGAGAACGGGCACTTCGGCGAACGCTTCGTCAATGATGGCAGCCGCTTCATCTTTGGCGATTCTGCCGGACACGGCGGGTCTCAGGCGCGAGCGATCGAGGGAGGCTTGCCGCCATGCCGAAAGATCGTCGCGGCCGATCCGCTCATAGCGCTTGGGATCGAAGCTTCGCGTCACCGGATGATTTCCCAGCACGAACCACATGGCCGCCCGCTCGGCGATCGTTTCGGCGCGAAGGGCGGCTTGGGCGTCGCCGCCGCTGGCGCGCTGCTTGAGCCGCTCCAGCAGTCGCTCGCTTGGCCGCGCGCTTTTCAAGGCTGATGCGACGAGCGCCATCGAGGCCGCGATCGTCGCCGTCGGCGCGCGTACATCCCCTTGCGTGGCATAAGGCCCGAACGAAAGTGACGCGGTGGCCGTGAGATCCTTGAGTCTCTCGGTGAACTCGGTCTGCCCCGCGCCGTCCACGCCCTGCATCACGAGCGCCGCTCCGAGCGCGTTGAAGCCTTCCTTCCCCGGCGTCGTCAGGCCCCAGATGTCGCGCATGCCGAAGCTGATCGCGGCAAACGGCGTCGTGCCAACTTCTCGGTACTGGAAAACGAGGCCTTTCGGGGTCTTTACTGTCTCGAAGCGCAGCTGCGGTGTATCGGCGCGAGTGGACCCTGTCGGACCCAAAAGCAGCAGCGCCATCATCGCTTTGGCCAGAACGCGGCACATGATCTTGGGCAATCTCATCATGGCGCGTCGGGCATCCCTGCCGAATGCTGAGGGAGAGTTTCTCCGGGCGTTGGCGCGGTGCCGCCGATCGACCCGGGTTGGCCGCCAGCGACAGACGCCGCACCCGGCAGTATGATGCCCGCGACCTCACGGCCGGGGCCCGCGACGAGCGACAGCAGGCGGTTCACACTGGTGGCGGTCACTGTCTCGAGTTGCCTCCCTCGGTCGGTCCAGGCTTCATGGTCATAATGGGCCGAAAACCAGTTTGTGAGTGCCTGAGCATAGAGCGAAGGTTGCTGGGCAAGCAACGCCCGCTCGTTCCTGATCCGCATCTTCAATCGGTCCACGATTTCGGTGGAAATCCCTGTCCGGGCGAGATCCGCGATATAGACGCGAACCGCATCGATCGCCATGTCCGGATCGACGCCACTCGCAGGCGTGCCCGAGAACGAGATGCGGAAACTGCCTGTCCGCACGCGGCCGATCGACAGGCGCGCCTCGGTCACCCGGTTGTCGCGCTCGATCAGGATCTCGCCGGGGCTGCCGGCAAGACGGCTGGCGAGAAATCCGCCAAGCACGCTCATGGCTGCGGTGTTTTCCTTCTCTAGTCCTGCACTCTCGTCGATGGTGAGAATCCGCTCGAGGAAGAGGCCCGTCTGACGCGCGTCTTTCTCTGTCGTGCGCAGCACCTGCCTGCCGGCCTCGTATTGGCGAGGCTGTTTCCAATCATGGCGAGGGATGGGTTTTTCGGGCAACGGCGAGATATGGCGCGCGACCAGCGGCTCCACGCTGGCTTTGTCGATGGGCCCGTGCAGGACGATCGCGACGTTGTTGCGTGCATACCAACGATCGTGAAACTCGATCGCAGCTTCAGGCGTGAACGCCTTGATCGTCGCGGGTGAACCGATGACGCGTTGGCCGAGCGGGTCACCCGGCATGAGTGCCAGATTGAGCGTCATCCCGAAACGGGCGAACGGATTGCGACCGGTATTCTGCTGGTACTCCTGCAATACGACATTCCGCTCGCGCTCGGCCTGGCCCCGCTCGACGCGAACCTCGCTCAGCATTCCAGCGAAGTAGCTGAGCAGTTTCTCCAGGTTCTGCGGATTGCTCTCCGGCTTCGAGGGGAAGCGTTGAAAGTAGACGGTGGTCCGGTGCGTGGTCCAGCCGTTGCCCGAGCCGTCCGGGAAGAACGCGACCTTCGCACGATGGTCGTTGTCGCGGTTGATGAACAGCAGGTGCTCGAGATAGTGCGCGATGCCCACGCACTGGCCGCCCGCCTCGTCCGCGCAGCCCGCTTTTACGATCAGCCATCCCGTGATCGCTCGCGCGTTCGGGTCAGGCACGAGAAACACGTTGTCCATAAAGCGGATTTCGGACCCGGTATCACCATGTGTCTTGGCGCCGGCGGTTTGGGCAGAGGTCGATCCCGTGGCGAGACCAGAGCCCAGACACGCGGCCAGCGCTCCCCACACCCACAACCCGAAATATGGCCGTATCGACATCGGCAGCTCCCGTCGTGCATTGCCGCTCCAGCCGAAAGCCTCGCGGGCCGGCAAGTTAGCGTCCTCTTTTGTCCGGGGCGAGAGGGATCGTCGATCGACCGGGTTGCAGGCCGACGTTCCCGGTCTTAATGACTAACGCATGCGAAGTGCCGTGTGGTGGCAGCCGCCGCCTCGTGAGATCGAGCTCCAAGGACCCGACATGCCCGAGCGGAGCATGGATCAGGAATTGCCCGGCGGCCAGCCGAGAGGCGGTACCCATGAGGATGGAACGGCCAACGCATGGCCGTTGCTCGAGACGGTGCACAGCTCGCTGATAGCCATGGGCGCGGCTTTCATGGGTCTAGCGCCACGCCTCCTTCCGGCGCTCCTGAGTGTCATCGCCATCGTGACGGTGGTGGAAGTGCTTCGGGCAGGCAGGCCGCCGCGGCAGGTGCTGCGCGAAGTCTTCGTACCGCTGCCGATGCGGATGGCCATGGCGTTTTTCGTGTTCGCAGGCCTCAGTTCGCTGTGGGCGAGCGATCGGCTGCTGGCCCTTACTTCAGTAATGCAGATTGCTCTCCTGGGCATATCTACCGGCGCGTTGATCGCGCTACTGCCCGCGCACATCTCGCGCTTGCCACCGGCCCGGAAGATGCGCTTCGTTCGCGCCGTACCGATGGGCTTTCTCATCGGCCTCGCGTTTCTATTGATCGAATTCGCCACCGGCAACGCTCTGAGCCTCGCGTTTGTCAACCGCTTCCCCGCAATCGTGGGCGATAGCGCCAAGGACGCAATCCGCCAGGGCGACCATGTCGTCGGCTTCATGGCGTTCTACCTCGATCGCAATGTTGCGGCACTGCTGCTGCTGCTGCCCGGCGCCTGCGTCGCTGCCATGCGGTGGCTGCCACGTAAAGCCGCGCTCAGGCTCGTTGGCGTCAGCGTTCTGGCTGCCGTTGCCGTGGCGGCTGTGTCGGCGTCCGGAACCGCCAAGCTCGCGGGAATATTGGGCGTATTGGTCGGATTGGCCATCGCGCAATGGCCGCAATCGACGTCACGGACGGTCACGGGACTGTTGGCGGCGGGTATCGTGCTGGCACTGCCATTGGGCCATGTTCCGAGCCTGCTGGGCTTCGAGACCGCACGTTGGGTGGCTCCGAGTACCCGTGAGCGCGCCGTGATCTGGGATCGCACCGCAACCGCTGTTCTGCGCAATCCGATCGCCGGCACGGGCGTTCAGTCGACCCGCTTCCAGGAGGCCAATCGCAAGATCAAGATCGAAGGCGTGCAGGGAGAGCGCAGGGAGCTGGGCTGGCACGCACATAATGTGGTGCTGCAGACATGGCTCGAACTCGGCGCGATCGGCGCGCTGCTACTGCTGGCGCTGGGCGTCACGTCACTCCGCTCGATCAGCGACCTCCGGCCCGACCGAAAGCCCGCCGCCATGGCTCTTTTCGCGATGGTCGCCGGCGTGGGCCTGACAGGCTGGGGCATGTGGCAGCCATGGCTGATCGCGACTTTCGGCATGGCGACGTGCGCCTTGTGGGTCACCCAGCCCGAGAAGTCTTGAACACCATTCTACATCATTCCTTGGAGCCAGCTGGGAACGCGCGAAAGGTCTGGGAACCGTTCGAACTTCGGCAGGTCGTCGAAGGAGATGTCGGCGTTGCCGACCAGCCCAAGGGCACCGACACCCGCAGCATGTCCCGCGAGAATATCGACCGCCCTGTCGCCCAGCATCACGGAACGCGCAAGATCGAGGCCCAGTTCGTCCCGCGCCGCCAATAGCATTCCGGGGCGGGGCTTGCGCCACGGGTGGTCGGCCGCCCGGTATCTTTTTTCGGTCGCTTCGGGATGGAACGGACAGTGGTAGACAGCCGTCAGCGCCGTGCCTTCACGCTCGAAGCGCTCGCGCATGAAAGTCGTTACCGTCTGATAGTCGTCCTCGGTGTAGTAGCCCCTGCCGATGCCGGTCTGGTTGGTCACGACGACTAAAGCCATGCCGAGACGAATGGCCGTGCGCGCGACATCGAAGATGCCGGGCATCCAATCGAAGTCCTCGCGACGGCTGACGAAGCCGCGGTCGACGTTGATGACGCCGTCGCGGTCGAGAAGCAGGGCTGGTCGCAATTGAACTGACATGGGGTGCGGGGAAGGGAAGCCAGACCGCGCATGGTGTCAAGAGCGGCGACAGAGCGGCGACCTTGGCTGACCTTGGCAGGACACTCAGTCGCGCCGGAATATTCGCGTGAGAAATCCGCTCTTGCGGGGGGGCGGGGCTTCGGCCGGTTGCGGTGCCTTGGGCGCCTCGATGAGCGGCACGGAACTCGGATGAGGGGCGGTCGTGACGGCGGCCGCCTCGCCGATCGCAGGTGGCAACGCCTTCGCGCCAGCCGGCCGGACAACCTCCGCCAGCGCACGCGCGACCTTGTCTGCATCGCCGTCCCACTGCAGCCAGTCCTTGCCACGGATCAGAGGCAGCTTCGTAAGATCTGGCCTTCCGACCATGACAGGCACCACGCGCTTTTCGCGCGAGACCTCGAGCGCCAACGCCGTATTGATTTCGAGCACCGGCCATTCCTTGGAAACGGATGTGCTGGTCACGATCGCGAGCACCGTGCGCGACGCGCCGAGCGCGGTATTGATCTTGCGGGTAAAGCTGTCGCCCCAGCCGATGTGCTCCTCGTCGAGGAACGCCTTGATGCCGAGCCGTTGGCACGCTTCGAAGATCGGTCGCGCAATCTCGGCTTTGTCTTCGCTCGCATGGCTGATGAACACGTCGTAGTCGTCGGCGCCGAACACCATCTGGCGAATGAAACGCGAGGGATTTGGATCGAGTTCGATCAGGTTGGCGCAGAGCTTGAGGAAAACGGCATCGTCCGAGCCGCGCACCATTTTGACGAAGGCCAGATGACCATAAACGATGTTGCGGAACGCGAAGCCGGTCGTATCGGGCGCGTTGCGGGCCTTGCCGCCGCGATACTTCTCGAAGTGCTCGCGCGATGCTTCGACCAGCCCGAACTTGCGCCACGCATGCAGCATGGCACGGATCTGCCGGATGCGGCGGCGTTCGACGTTCACGCGCGTGTTGACCGAGAGGCCGGTCACGCTCTGGCGCACGCCGCGCCCCTGCAGACGCACCTTCTTCGCATTGATCGAAAACCCGCTGGCGTTGATCACCTGTTCCAGGAGATCGCCCGCGATCACCTTCATGCCGCCGCCCTCGATCTGCTCGTGCATCGCGATAGCAGGCGGGAACTGCGGCAGGTCGGTCGAAAACGTGATGTCGTCGGCGTAGCGCGAATAGGCGAGCTTGTTCTGTTTGGCGAGCCGCAACAGTTGGCGGTCGAGCGATGAGGCGATGTAGTTCGACAGCACGGGCGATGTCGGCGCCCCCTGCGGCAGCCCGTTGCGATAGGTCGCGATCTGCGCGCAAACGGTGGCGGCGGCTTGGCCCATCTCGAACGGCGGCCGCATGAACAGGCCGCGAATTCGGCCGAAGTTGATCGTCGGAAAGAAGCCTTCGAGATCGACGTTGAGCACCCAGCGCTTGCCCGTGTGCGGCGAAGCATTGGTCGCCACGCTGCGCTCGTGGATGAAGCCGTGCGCGTTGGGATGCGCGTGGAACAGCTTGGTGAGATCGCCCTGCAGCTTGTCCTGCAATTCGCGCACGAGGCCGTTGGGCGCATGGATCGGCCGCATACCGCCGGTGCGCTTGGGGATCTCGAAGTGACGATAGCGGACGCCGTCGGGTGCCTTGTAGAGCGTCCAGATCATGCGTCCGTGCGGCACGCCGAAATAACGCGCGACATCCTGGGACGTGGCGAGCGGCTGGCCATCGATACGCAACACTGTCTCCAAGGTCGCCCCCCCCCCGGCCCTAGACGTCAGAGTGGCACCCCTGGGCCGCAGGTCAAGGGCGGGACCGCGGCCCGGCGCCAGTGCGCCGTACGAAAGCAACCTAACGTCAAACCGAATTCTTTCGAAGTCGCCCCTGGCCGCAGGCCAAGGCCGCGACCGCGGCCCGGCGCCAGTGCGCCGCACGAAAGAAACCTAACGTCAAACCGAATTCTTTCGAAGTCGCCCCTGGCCGCAGGCCAAGTCCGCAACCGCGGACCGGCGCCAGTGCGCCGCCCCTAGAAAAAAAGCATCCCGCCCCTCGTACCTTACGCACCATGGCCGCGCGCGGCCATGGTGAAGAGAGACATTGTTATCCCGCCGCAGGATCGACAGCGGACATAGAAGGGCAGGATGCTTTGACCCGAAGGCATCATCCGAGCACGGCAAAAGTGGGGCGGCACGGAGGGGTGTGGCCGAAGCGTGAGTAGTTCTGTATGAGAGGCCCAACCGAGTTCGCGAACCGCCTTCACTCTGTGAGCCTTCAGGGCACGCGCCATCACGCCGAGAGCCAGTACTGCGAGACAATGTCATGACCGACCAGATGCCCGACCGCCTTTCCGTCAACCCGAAGAGCCCGTTCTACAACGAGGAACTCCTGGCCCAGGAGGTCGGTATCCGCTTCAACGGCAACGAGAAGACGAACGTCGAGGAGTATTGCGTGTCGGAAGGCTGGATCAAGGTGGCAGCCGGCAAGGCCCGCGACCGCTTCGGCAATCCCCTCACGATCCAGCTCAAAGGCAAGGT
>CANJPN010000314.1 GCA_947475855.1 Bradyrhizobiaceae bacterium | reverse complement strand
GAAGGAACAGCATGTCCGGCGTGGTCCGCTGGAGCTCCGCACGCAGTGCGCGGACGCGGGCCATTCCACCTGCCGTGGAATTCTCCACCCCCTCGATCCGGTAGACGTCGTTGATGCTCAGGATGACGGCCTTCCGGCTCGACTGCGCAGCCGGCACCGAAGCGAGGGAAACGATACCGAGCCCAGACATCACGACGAGACAAATTGCACGGACGAACGGTATTGAATTCAACAAAGCCTCCTGGAACAGCCGAAAACAGAAAAATGCGAAATCACGCAATCCACATCGAACGAACTGGCGCGGCCAGCCTGTCGATCACAGAACCGGTCACTTGCAAGACACGCGCACCGTCACGGATTGTTCAGCCGCTGAAGTCGCTGTAGCAGCGCCGGCGGCGTATCGCGATAAATGCGTTCGATCAGCGCGGCAACCTCCTCGCCCGAACGCGGCTTGCTGACGTCGAGCCCTGCGCGCGTCGCATCATCCGCGAACGTCTTGTCCCGAAACGTCGCCGCCAGCGCCTTGCGCATCGCAGCCACACGCTCCGCCGGCACGCCCGGCGGAAACATGTATGGCCTGCCAACGGCAAGCGGCGCACAGGCTGCCTCGGCAAACCGCCGGTCGTCATCGTTCCCGATAAGATCCGGCAGGAACGGCACGTCCGGAATTTCCGCCTCTTTCTCGGGGCCCATCTGAACCAGGAGCTTCACCTTGCGCGGCTCACGCATCCAATCCGGCCTCGTCGCCTTCATCGCGGAATAAAACGCGCTCGCGTAACCATCGAGCTCACCGCGTTCCATTGCGACCAGCGCTGCCGGCTGCCCCTGATATCCGACGATGATCTTGAGCTTCAGACCGAGCGTTTCGCTCAATAACCTCGCGTAGTAGCTCGGCGTGGAATTGACGCCCGAAGCCCCCACGGTCAACTCGCGGGTTTTCGCATCCTGCCAGCTTGAAACCGGCACGGCGTGCCAGATCGTCAGCATCGCGGTCTCGACGCTCGGCGTGCCGAGCCACAGGAACTTGGTCGGATCGAAATTCGCCTGCTTGGTGCCGAACAGCGGCTCGAACGGAACATTGTTCTGCGGCGCGCCGAGTGCAGTGCCGTCTCTGGGCGCGTTGTTGTAGAGATGATTGGTCCCGACGATCCCGCCGGCCCCCGCCATGTTCTGCACCACCACGGACGGACTGCCCGGCAAATGCTGCGGCAGAGCCCGCGCGATCAGCCGCGACAGCACGTCATAGCCGCCGCCAGGCTGCGAGGTGACGATGATGCTGACGGTCTTACCCTTGTAGAAATCGGCGACCGGATCAGCAGACGCACCGACCGCAACAGCCATTGCAACGGCCAAGATCGATCCGGCGCTCCAAGCAAGTCTTGCAATCCACCGCATACTTCGCCGCCTCTCGCCAGGGATTTCCGACACTGACTATATCGCTCCTCGGCCTCCTGCGCGACGTTCCGGATACAGCGACAACAGCCCCTCCCGGCTTGCCTTGCATACGCCGCGCTCCGTGATCAGCCCCGTCACCAGCCGCGCCGGCGTTACGTCGAACGCGGGGTTGGCCGCACCCGATCCAGGCGCCGCGACATCTACCGAAGCGACCGTGCCATCAGCGAGCCGCCCGGTCACCTTCAGCACTTCATCTGGGCTGCGCTCCTCGATCGGAATGTGGAAGCCATCCGCGATCGTCCAGTCGATCGTCGAATGCGGCAGCGCGACGTAGAAAGGCACGCCGTTGTCCGCAGCAGCGAGCGCTTTCAGATATGTGCCGATCTTGTTTGCGACATCGCCGTTGGCTGTCACGCGATCTGTACCTACAATCACCATGTCGACCTGCGCATGCTGCATCAGATGACCGCCCGCGTTGTCCGCTATCACTGTATGCGGCACGCCATGGGCGCCCAGCTCGAATGCGGTAAGTGCCGCGCCTTGGTTCCGCGGCCGCGTCTCGTCCACCCACACGTGCAGCGGAATGCCGACGTCGTGCGCCATGTAGATCGGCGCCGTCGCCGTCCCCCAGTCGACGCATGCGAGCCACCCCGCATTGCAGTGCGTCAGGATCTCGACCCGCTCCCCCGGCGCCTTCTTCGCCGCGATCTCTCGGATGATACCGAGACCATGTTCGCCAATTCGCCGGCACATCTCTACATCGTCATCGCACAGCCGAGCCGCCGCATCGAACGCCGCCGCAGCCCGAACTTCGGACGGCAGCACTGCTACCACCTTGCGAACCTCTTCCAGAGCCCACTTGAGATTGATCGCCGTGGGCCGCTGCCGCGCCAGATGCTCGATCGACCGCGCAAGATTGGCATCGCTCGGATCGCTCTGCAGGGCGAGCGCCATCCCGTAAGCCGCCGTCGCCCCGATCAGCGGCGCACCTCGCACCTGCATGGTCAGGATGGCCCGCGCCGCATCCTCCATCGACGCAAGCTCGATTGGCACCAGGCGATGCGGCAGCAGCGTCTGATCGAAAGTCATGACCTTGCCGTTATCAGGCTCACGCCGGATCATCCGGTAGGCCATACCGTTGATTTTCATGAAGACGCTTTCCTCTTTGTCTCGATGCGTTCAGACACCAAGACGGATATCGCCCCCAGATGGCATACTCGCGAAAAGACCGTCGAGAAGAGCATCGTCCACATCTTCTAGGCGCGGCGGATTCCAAGCAGGCTTTCTATCCTTGTCGATCAGCAGAGCCCGGATACCCTCCGTGAATTCGCCGCGATCGAACAACCTGACGCAGAGCCGGTATTCGATCTCCAGCGCCCGCTCGAGAGAGCCCAGGGCCTTGGCGCGCCGGATCGCGGCCAGCGTCGCCTTCATCGCAAGCGGAGAATACGGCCCGATTGCCTTCGCAACCTTGGCGGAAAATTCCCCCGGCTCCGCTATCAAGGCCGCACGGATCTGCTCGACGGTCGGAAGCGAAAACACCCGGTCGATCATCTCTCGATTGTCCGCGAGCACAGACGGCGACGGCGCCGTTGCGCGTTGCGCGATCGCAACCGAAACAGGCTCGTCCGTATTCGCGAGCAAATCGATCAGTTCCGGCAGCGCGCTCGACGCGATGCAGGTATCCGCGATCCCCGCATAAAGCGCATCGCCCGAGTTCATCCGGTGTCCCGTCAGCCCCAGGAATGCACCGATCTGCCCCGGCGCATGCGCAAGCAGCCAGGTGCCGCCCACATCCGGAATAAGGCCGATCGCGGTCTCCGGCATCGCCAACATCGAACGCTCGGTCACGATACGATGGCTGGCATGCCCCGACAGACCGATCCCACCGCCCATCACGATGCCGTCCTGGATCGCAATGAACGGCTTACCGTAGCTGCCGATCATTGCGTTGAGCACATACTCCTCGCTCCAGAAACGCCGCGCGAGATCCGTCCCGTCCTTTTTCGAGTGGTAGAGGGAGACCACGTCGCCTCCCGCGCAAAGCCCTCGCTCGCCGGCCCCGTCCAGGATCACCAGCTCTACCTTCGGGTCATCAGCCCAGGCGCGCAGTGCGTCGACCATCGGCGCGACCATGTCGTAGGCGAGCGCATTGAGCGCGCGGGGCCGGTTGAGCGTGATACGCCCCGCCCGCCCCTCGCGGCGGACGATGACGCTGGGCTGGTTTTCCAATGGAACGGACGACGCTTCGGTCAAGGCGCGGCTCCTGTCAGAGTTCGGATCTCCGGATACAGGACTGCCCCCTCTCTTCGCAAGTCAAGCAGCGTAGCCTACCTCGCAACCCGCATCCGGCTGCCCAACGCCACGAGCCCGACGACGACCACGCTGAAACCGATCTCCATCCAGCCGATCCGCTCGCCCAGAAGCGCCGAGGCCGCCGCCAGCGTAATGAACGGCTGAACCAACTGCATCTGCCCGACCTTCGCGATGCCCCCCATCGCCAAACCGCGGTTCCACGCAAAGAAACCCAGATACATCGGAAACATCCCCACGAATACGAGAGCCGCCCACGCCGCCCACGACACCCGCCCCGGATCCCGCGGCAGCCCGTTCGCCAGCATCAGTGCCAGAATCACCGGCGACATCATCACGACGGCCCACGAAATCACGTGGCTGCCGGGCATCCTCGCCGTCAGGTGCCCACCCATCGCATAGCCATAGCACCCCGCGGCAGCAGCCCCCGCAAGCAACAGATCGGCCCAATGCAGCTCGAGAGCACCCGCACTCGACAGAAGCGCATAGGCGACCGCCGCGCCCGTTCCCGCAAGACTGCATCCCCAGAACGCAGGCGACGGCCGCTCGCCCGCGATGCGCATACCTGCCAGCGCAGTCAGCAGCGGCTGCACGGCGAGAATCACTCCTCCATGCGAAGCCGGCGCATGCCGCATCGCGATGCCCATCAGCAGCGGATAGCCGATCGTCACGCACAACCCGAACACCGCCAGCGGATACCACGTGTCGCGTGGCGGCAATGCCGCGCGCACCGCAACGAGATAAATCGCGGCCAGCATTGCCGCGATCAGCGCGCGGGCAAACGTCACGAAGCCCGGATCGAGTTCCAGAACGGCCAACCGCGTCACCGGCAGCGTGATCCCGAAGATCGTCACGCCGACGAGACCGAGCAGGAGACCGATAGTGAGCGGGCTCAGCCTGAGCCTCAACGACGCCGCGTTCGAAGGCCGGGATGGTGGAGAACTGTTCATCGCCTCTGGATAAGCCAGCCCCCGCCGATATCAAGCCACGATATGCCCCACCCTGGGTCCTGCCCAAGTTCAGTTCGTCCGAATTCCAGCGGCAACCGCCACGGCGCGCCACTGCATCGACTTAGCCGCGATGAAAGCTCCGAATTCTTCGGGCGAGCCCTGTATCGATACGACGCCCATTTGGGTGATCAGCGCCTGCGCCTTCGCCGACTTCAATCCCTCGTTGATCGCCGCGTTCAGCATCCGGACGATCGGGTCCGGCGTGCCAGCCGGCGCAACGATCCCGAAGAATGACGTCGCTTCGAAATCGGCGATCCCCACCTCAGCCATTGTTGGCACTTCCGGCGCAAGCGCGGTCCGCTTTGCCCCCGTCAAGCCGAGCACGCGCATGCTACCGGCCTGAACCAAGGGCATCACGACCGCGCCGTCCGCATAGGTGAAGTGTACGACTTGTCCCAGGAGCGCATTGATCGAATCCGAACTACCTCTGAAAGGGACGCCGACGAACCGCACTCCGGTTCGCAGCATCATCAGCTCTCCGATCATATGCTGAAAATTTCCCGTACCTCCGTGCGCATAGTTCAACTTGCCCGGATTTCCCCTCGCCTCCGCCACCAGGTCGCCGACCGTCTTCCATGGCGACGACGCATGCACCGCAAGGAACTGATAAGCTTCCCAGAACTTCGCGACAGGCGCAAAGCTCTGCACGGGGTCATAGCCCGCGTTCGCCGATATGGCAGGATTGATCGCCATCGTGCTCGTATTGGCAACCAGCAGCGTATGCCCATCCGGCGCGGCCTTGGCGACCTCTCGCGCGCCGAGCGCCCCGCCTGCCCCCGACCGGTTCTCCACCACGACCGATTGACCGAGCTTGCCGATGAAATCGGCAGCGAACCTGGCGACGATGTCGTTAGGCCCGCCCGGAGAAGTCGGCACGACGATCTTGATCGACTGGCTCGGATAAGTCTGCGCGACGGCAGCGACTGGCATCATCGTCACGATAAACGCCGCAGCCGCTAGACGAGCGAGCCGAATGCACATTCGCGTCGCGCCTTGTTCCAAACAACCGAGCATGCCCGCCGCTACAGCGTGCACTTTCCGATTGTCTTGCGCCCACCAGCGAGCTTGACCGCTTCTTCGGCCAAGTCGAAGTTCGACACCTGCTCCGGCGTCGGCTTCTTGTCTTTCTCGATATCGCCGATATCGACGCTGTACTGCGTGTGCCACTCCATCCGCTTCTTGTCGAAACCGGTGTTGACCGACCAGATGCAGCGCTCGGTCAGCGACTTGATCGCGAACTCGACCGCATCCTGCGGCTTCTGCGTCGCCTCCATCACCGCCTTCAGCACCTTGGCCTTCTCGGTCCCCTCGTAGTGCGCGCGGTTGGCTTCCACCATCGCCGCCACCGTGTCGCGCAGCAGCGCCCGGTCGCGCTCGATCCATGCCGTCGACGCGCCGTAGGCGTTGAACAAGTAATCGGGCAGCAGCTCGCCCAGCCGCACCAGAACGTGAAGTGTCGGCTTCTGCTTCAGCGCGAGGAATTCGTCCTCCGGATGCAGTGCCACGCCGTCGATCTGGCCCTGAATCAGGCCTGGAAGCCGCCCAGCGGTCGCCGCCGAGATGAAGTTGGCTTCCTCGACCTTCAGGCCCCCTTTGATCAGTAGCTCGCGCCCCATGCGCCAGTTGAAGCCGCCGACGCCGCCGCCGGTCGCCGACAGCCGCTTGCCCTTGAGGTCCGCCGGCGTTTTGATGTCGGGGCCCACCATGTAGACCTGCGGCATGATCGGGGCGAGCCCCCAGATCTGCTGCACCTTAGCGCCCCGCCCGACCGCGACATCGCTGACCGAGATGATCGCCGAGCCTTGCGCTGCGGCTGCGTTCGCCGTCGCCGACTGTCCGCCTTCGAACTGAACGATGTTGGCGTCGACACAGCGCTTCTCGAAATACCCGAGCGCCTTGGCGGTATACGGCGCGGTATGCACGACGTTCGGCGGCGCCACGGCCACGCCGATGTTGATCTTCCGCATCGCGGCGCATTTCTGGTCCTGCGCGAGCGCGGCCGTTGCCACGGCATCGGCAGCAGCAAGTCCGCCCGCTGCAATCGCCACGAAAGCAGCATGTCTCGTCCAGATCATCTCATTCCTCCCCGTTTCATTCGGCAGCCTCGGCTTCCGCGATCGACATGAACATGCCAGCCTCCGGCGGCGGCGACAAGGCGGCATCCTGTGACGGACATCGTGGACCAGGGCCGATGGGCACCATTGACCGGCGCCGCGCAATCGGCGATTTCCTGTTGCCAACAGTACGGCGCAGACGAGCCGACGAGGAGACGCCCGTGGAATTCGGTATTCAGTTTTTTCCAGTAGTCGCCCATCATGAGAAATCCGCGGCCCAATATTGGGGCGAATGCCTTGATCTGGCAGGCATCTGCGATGAGCTCGGCTATACCTCGCTCCGTACTGTCGAGCACTATTTTCACCGCTACGGCGGCCTGTCGCCTTCTCCCCTGATGTTCCTGGCCGCCGCCGCCATGCGCAGCAAGAAAGCCCG
>CANJPN010000313.1 GCA_947475855.1 Bradyrhizobiaceae bacterium | reverse complement strand
TGCTACGCCGCCTCCATGGCCTTCAGATCCGGGTCGAGGCGAGCGAGCGAAATTCGCGACGTGATCGCCTTCACGATCCGGTTCCAACTGTCCGTGCGATGCCGAATATAGATCCAGCGCGGCTCCAGCCGGCAGCCCAGGTGCACTTTCAAATCATAGAAGGTCTGTCCGACCTCGAGGACCGTGTAGCCCTGCTCGATGCAGTGGCGCACCATCCAGATCCAATTGACGAAGTACAGATTGTGCTCACGGACGTGCTGCGCCGACAGACCGATGCGGTAGGCCCAGGCTCGCTTGCCCCGGACAAGAAAAATGTTGCACCCGACGATCTCATCTCCGATCCGTGTGACGACGCAGCGGGCCGTCGGCCCCATCCGCTCCAACAGCATCTCGGTGCATCCGGACGGTACGTCGTCGATATCGCCGAAGTCGGCATTGCGGCGTGCGCGCGTCTCGGCAATCAAGCGGTCCAGCGTCGGCGCGATAGACTTGATGTCATCGACGATAGAGATGTCGACACCCGACGACTGACGCTGCTTACGGCGCAGGTCCGATCTCATTTTCGGATCGATGCTCGCGAGATATTCGTCGAACGTACGGAAAGGCAAATCGATCACAGCGACCGGAAGCGAAGGCAGCCGCGAGTAGCCGTTCGCAGTGAGATCGGCGTGCATCACGGCAGCAGTCTCTTCGTCCAGATCCTTGAACATCAGCAAGTCGGCGGGCTGTGTATGGGCGGCCTCCATCATGCGCCCCACGAGGACTTTGAGAGCGCTCCGGCGCCCCGCCTCGTCCAGCGCCTCATCGAAAACGAAGCAGCACCGATCCGCCTGAGCCGACCCCATGCACAGAATCGGCACCCGGATGAACCGCGGCATGACACGCATCAGGACGTCGCCGATTGCCCGTATTCGTGGGCCCATCGCGATGTCGAACCGCAAGTCGTAGGTGAAGGCCTGCACGCCGGCCCGGATCGCCGCGCCTTCCCGATATGTGAACACGCCCGAGTGCATGCCCGACGTCGTGTTCATCGCACAGGTTTCGATGAAGCCCGCGTCGGCGTAGGGGTGCGTCGACCGCGCATTCCATGCGTCGCGGTCCAAAGGGCCAAGCTGCTCCAGTCCAGGTATGTCCGCCGCCATCGGGCCCTCCTGGACCCGCAGGTTGGGTCCTCATCGTGCGCGCGATAACGCATCAGCCCAACAAGTTGTTCCTCGGCTCCGCCGGATGCCCTACGACAAAGCCTCCCAAGTTGGACTTGTTCGATCGCATGCCTTCATAGATTATGTGCCAAGACCGTCATATCAAGGGGGAGGAGCCAAGTGATCACGACGTTGCTGATCCTGCATGGGCTGATCGCCGTCGCCCTGCTGGGAGGCATTACGCACCAGACGATGGCCGCCTGCTGGCCGGCGCGAAACAACGAAGGTTTCGTAGCATCGTTCAGGGCCGTAAACGGCGCGCGCTACACCAATGCCAACATCGTCCTATACATCGTCTCCGGAGTACTTGGTGCGGTGATCTATCCAACCTACCGGTTGATGGTGACACCCTATCTGCTGAACGCGCGGCTCAACGCCACCAATGGCGGTTTCGAGTTGAAGGAACAGTTCGTAGCAGTCGGCCTGGGGATGCTGCCGCTCTACTGGCTGGTCTGGCGCAAACCACTCGAACCGAAGTACGCTTCGGCCCGTGCAGCCACAACAGCCATACTGTGTTTCATCGTCTGGTACAGTTTCCTGATCGGCCACATCCTGAACAACGTGCGGGGGCTGAGATGAACAATGAGATGACCAGGGTTTTCCCGATCTACGCTGCAGCTTTTGCTATCATTTACGTGATTGTCGAGCAGCAGAACCTGCCGTTGTTCACGTATCACCCGCGGCAAGGGCAATTCGGCTGGCTGCGGGAGCTGTCGGCTGCGCCGAACGCGCCGGCGATGCACTGGTTCGGCTGGATCTTCACGTCGCTGATCGGTGCCGGCGTCGTCAGCCTTGCTGCCCTTCCCCTGGTAAAAGGCCGGGAGCCGCCGGCCTGGATCGGATGGGCAATCCCGCTCGCGGTGATGATCGTTTTCGTCTTCCTGTTCCGAAACTTCTTCCTACCACGCTGAAAACCGAGTAGGGCGCTTCGCCATGAACCGATATGGACCCTGTGCATTTTCGATCCTCACGGCGATCGCTGCCTCTGCTCTGCCTGCACTTGCCGGCGAATCAGACTACGAACCCGACGACACTCATGAGCACGGCGCCGCCTACTTCGGCGAGGCCAGAGACATCGTCAGCATGCAGCCGCTACCGGAAGTCCGCATCAAAGGACAGGTCAACGGCACCATGCGCTTTTTCATCATGCAGACCGACGACGATGGCCGCTTCAAGCGCGCCGGCATGGGCCTCGACGTCGATCCGGAGATGGTCACTGTCACCTGCGAGAAGACCGGCTTCCGCACCATCGACGTCATGCGCCGGCGTGCATCGGCCGCCAAGGACGCCGCGGTAGAGATCGAATGCCTGATGGAGAAAGAGAAGAAATAGGCAGGACCGCACGTCCCGTACGGTGTGCTTGCCGCAGAGGGCAGCCGCGCGTACATGAACGGCCTACTCCAGAGGAACACTCAGATGCTGCGCGACCGCCTCACCCAGAGCATGAAGGACGCCATGAAGTCCGGCCAGAAGGACCGGCTCGGAACGATCCGCCTGATGCTTTCGGCAATCAAGGACCGCGAGCTCGGGATCGGGACGGGGGGTGTAGTTCCAACCGGTCCTGTGACGGACGCCGATATCGTCCAGGTGCTGCAGAAGATGGTCAAGCAGCGCCGCGACTCGATCGCGACCTACGTGCAGGGAAACCGCCAGGACCTCGCGGACAAGGAAGCCGCCGAGATCACGGTGATCGAGGAATACCTGCCCAGTATGATGGACGAGGCAGCGACGCGGGCTGCCATTGCCGAGCTGATCGCGGACGTCGGCGCGGCCGGTCCCAAAGACATGGGCAAGGTGATGGGCGCCTTGAAGACGAAGTTCGCCGGCCAGATCGACTTCGGCAAGGCGAGCGGACTGGTCAAGGAACTGCTGAAGTAGTCCGCCGCTCGGCCGATGGGCAGCCCCCCTCGCTCACCGGGTGAACCAAGCCAGCAAGCCGACCACCACGGCAATGCCGATCATCCAGCGCCAGGAGGTATCCTGCTCGGCATCGCCGCCACGCCCATGTTGCGTTTCGTTTTCCACAAGCCCTCCAAGCTCATCCGACAGCGGATGCACGATGCCCTTCATGCCACGGCTCCCATGTAACCGGCCCCCCAAAAGGCTCGAGCCCGCCGACGCTATCGCATGAGTCGGGTTGTGAATAGCGTGTATAGATTGCAGGTCATGCCGCTCGCGACACCCCGCCACTACCACCGAATCGCTGCATAAGCGGACCATGAAATTTCCGCCCAACCTTCTCGATGAGGTCCGATCCCGCCTGCTGTGCAGCCAGGTGGTGTCGCGCAAAGTCGCGTTGAAACGCGCCGGACGCGAGTTCCGCGGCCTGTCGCCGTTCAAGACCGAGAAGTCGCCGTCCTTTTACGTCAACGATCAAAAGGGCTTCTACCATTGCTTCGCCTCGGGCGAGCATGGCGACATCTTCACCTTCGTGATGAAGACCGAGGGTCTCAGCTTTACCGAAGCCGTGGAGCAGCTTGCGGCCGAAGCAGGCGTGCCGCTGCCAAAGCCCGACGCCAAGTCGGCCGAGCGCGAGGACGAACGGACGCGGCTGCAATCGCTGCTCGAGGTCTCGGCGAAGTGGTTCGAGGAGAACCTTCGGGGGCCTGCAGGCGCGGAAGCGCGCCGTTACGTTGGCACGCGCGGCCTCAGCCCAGACACGATCCGCCGGTTCCGTATCGGCTATGCGCCGCCGTCGCGCACCGCGCTCAAGACCCATCTGGGCAAGCTCGGCTACACCGTCGAGGAGATGATCCGGTCGGGCATGCTGATCGGCGGCGAGGACATCAAGGAGCCCTACGACCGCTTCCGTGACCGTCTGATGTTCCCGATCAGCGACCTCAAGGACCGGCCGATCGCTTTCGGTGGACGCGCGCTGCAGAAGGACGAGCGGGCCAAGTACCTGAACTCACCCGAGACGCCCCTCTTCCACAAAGGCCACATCCTATTCAATGCGGCCAAGGCCCGCTCGGCCGCTCACGACCGGCAGCGGCTCATCATCGTCGAAGGCTACATGGACGTGGTCTCGCTGGCCGCCGCTGGTTTCGACGAAAGCGTGGCTCCCCTCGGCACCGCGCTGACCGAGGACCAGATGCAGCTCGTGTGGCGCTTCGTCCCCGAGCCCATCCTGTGCTTCGATGGTGACAGCGCCGGCAAGAAAGCAGCCTATCGAGCCATCGATACGATGCTGCCGCACATCAAGCCCGGCTACAGCGCTGGCTTCGCGTTCCTGCCCGATGGGCTCGATCCCGACGACCTCATCCGCCAGCAAGGCGCTGACGCGATGAAGGACATTCTTGCCCGTGCGGTGCCGCTCGCCCAGGTCCTCTGGGACCGCGAGTTCTCGTCGGGCGACTGGTCTACACCCGAGCGAAAAGCAAAGTTGCAGCAACAGCTGATGACCCTCGTGAACACCATCGCCGATCCCGCCGTCAGGGGATTGTATGCCTCTGCCATGCGTGATCGGCTGGCCGAGGCATGGGGGACAAACCGTCGCGGCGACCGGTCGCAGCGGGGGGATGGATACTCGAATACGCGGACCGTGGCCGCTGCAGCGGCTGAGCCCTATCAAATCCCCGGCGATCAGCAGGGGTATCAGCCAGGCTATCAAACCAGCTATCAACAAAACTACTCGCAAGGACAGGGACGTCCGTATCCACGGGACCGCAACCCAAGGTTCGGGGGCGGCGGGGGAGGCCGCGGCGGCAGCGGTGGCCGTGGCGGCCCCTGGCGCGGAGGCGAGCCACCAAGACCCACTGCCAGCCACAGCCTGCGTCAATCCAGCATGGTCGGCACTCTCGCCGGCCGGCCCTCCTACCGTGAAGCCCTGCTGATGCGCACGCTCGTCTATCATCCCTGGATGATCGAGGCCGAAGCGGAGCGCATCGCCAACATCGAGTTCACGTCCGGTGCGTTGTCTAGGCTACGCGACACGCTTATATCGCTTCTCTCAAGCGATATTCCACTTGACAGCTCATCAATCCGATCCCAACTGACTTCAGCGGGCTTGGACAAGGTGTTGGAACTCTTAGAACGGGCGATTACGCATCGAAGCGATCGGTTCGCAGAGCCGGGAGCTGCCGAAGTCGAGGTGGAAAAAGGCTGGCGCCATACCCTCGCACTCCACGAGCAGCAGACCGGCTTGCGCAAGGCCCTGGCAGCCGCCGAACAGGCTTTTCATGCGGAGGGCAGTGAAGATGCCTTGTCCCGTATCGTCGAGATTCAACGCCAGTTGGCAAGCGCGGAGGATATACAGCTTCCGGACGAGAGGTGACCGCCAATGGCAGAGGCAAGCACGCGCCGACGTGGAATTGCCGCCAGCCTGCCGGGTGTGCACATGACCGCCCTCGATACCTGCCGGAGATCTGATGATCGAAGGCAACGCACGATAGAATTGTACGACTGACTTGTAGGACCCGGCGCATGCTCGTCATCGCTGGCACCACCCCTTCCCCAACGCGCCTCGGGCCCATGCGCCGGCGCAGTGATCGCGGGACAGCGGCCGTGTCGGATGCGGTGAAGTTCAAGCGTCGCAATTGAGCGCGAACAGGCTGCAGGACCTGCCAACAGGTCGTGTAGCCAAGATCCGAACGGAGCCCTGCCTTGGCCAATCCCTCCCCGCGCACGACCACCCGAAACGCTGCTAAACCAGCCCCTGCCGAAAAAACCGAAGACGGCGCTGCGGCAACAGTAGAGGCCCCGGAGCGGGATGGCCCGATCCTCGACCTCTCCGATCAGGCCGTGAAAAAGCTGATAAAGGTCGGCAAGACGCGCGGCTACGTCACCTATGACGAGCTGAATGCCGTTCTGCCGTCGGAGGAGTTCACCTCCGAGCAGATCGAGGACATCATGGCGATGTTCTCGGAAATGGGCGTGAACGTCGTCGAGCAGGAAGAGGACGACGAAGGCGACGCCACCAGCGATGCAGGCGGCGAAGAGGAAGAAGGCAGCCGCGCGCTGGCCCCTCAGGCGGCTGTGCCTGCCCGGACGGAAACGAAGCCGGAGCCGAGCGAGCGAACCGACGACCCTGTCCGCATGTACCTGCGCGAGATGGGTTCGGTCGAGCTGCTGTCACGCGAGGGCGAAATCGCCATCGCCAAGCGCATCGAGGCAGGCCACGAAGCGATGATCGCCGGCCTGTGCGAAAGCCCGCTGACTTTCCAGGCCATCATCATCTGGCGTGACGAACTCAACGAAGGAAAGGTCCTGCTGCGAGACATCATCGATCTCGAAGCGACCTACGCCGGGCCCGAGGCGAAGGCTGTACCCGCCGTTGTCTTGCCGGGCGAGCCGCCGCAGCCACCCCCGTCGCCGATGGCCGCTGCCCGCGCTGCAGGAGCTGCCGCACGCGGTCCCTCCAACGGCGAGGACGGCGACGAGGTAGCGCCCCCCGAAGGCGAGATGGACGAGGACGACGAGTTCGACAACCAGCTATCGCTCGCAGCGATGGAGGCCGAGCTGAAGCCGAAGGTGCTCGAGACCTTCGACAACATCGCCGGCGACTACAAGAAACTGCGCCGCCAGCAGGACAAGAAGCTCGAGCAGCAGGTCGCGGGCGAACAGGGCACGCGCCAGCAGCAGAAGGCCTACGACAAGCTCCGCGAGGAAATCGTCGCCAACGTGAAGAGCCTGTCGCTCAACAACAACCGTATCGAGAGCCTCGTCGAGCAGCTCTACGCGATCAACAAGCGCCTCGTCGGCCTCGAAGGCCGGCTGATGCGGCTTGCCGACAGCTACGGCGTGTCGCGCACGGCCTTCATCGACGAATACTACGGCAACGAGCTGGACCAGACCTGGCTCGACCGCATGAACACCAAAGGCAAGACCTGGACGAACTTCCTCAAGCACGAGCGGCCGCAGGTCGAGAAGATCCGCGGCGAGATCCATGAGCTCGCGACCGAGACCGGCCTTGAAATCCCCGAGTACCGCCGCATCGTCCGCAACGTGCAGAAGGGCGAGCGCGAAGCCCGTCAGGCCAAGAAGGAAAGGGTCGAGGCGAACCTCCGCCTCGTGATCTCGATCGCCAAGAAGTACACGAACCGCGGCCTGCAGTTCCTCGATCTCAT
>CANJPN010000312.1 GCA_947475855.1 Bradyrhizobiaceae bacterium | reverse complement strand
GGCGATGCTGTCCGGGTTCGTGCTGGCCTATATCTACTACATCCAGGTGCCGAGCCTGCCGGCTGCGACGGCGCGGGCGTTCAAGCCGCTCTACCTGTTCTTCCTCAACAAGTGGTACTTCGACGAGCTCTACGACCGGCTGTTCGTGCGGCCGGCGTTCTGGATCGGGCGACTACTCTGGAAGGGCGGCGATGGGCGCATCATCGACGGGCTCGGTCCGGATGGCATCGCCGCGCGCGTGCAGGATGTGACCGGCCGCGTGGTCAAGCTGCAGACCGGATACCTCTATCACTACGCATTCGCGATGCTGATCGGCGTCGCGCTGATCATCACCTGGGTCATGTTCCAGGGCGGGGTGCCGCAAGGGCTCCCGGGCATTGGCGGGGTCGTGAAATGAGCATCGCCAATACTCCAATTCTGTCGCTCGTCACGTTCCTGCCGCTGGTGGGCGCACTGCTGATCATGCTGATGGCGGGCGGTGACGACGAAGCCGGCCGGCGCAACTCGCGCTGGATCGCGTTGTGGACGACGATCATAACTTTCGCCGTCTCGCTTCCGATCTGGGTCTACTTCGACAAGGCGAACCCGGGCTTCCAGTTCGTAGAAGATCGCGAGTGGCTTGGGCCGCTGCACTACAAGATGGGCGTCGACGGCATCTCGATGCTGTTCGTGATCCTGACGACATTCCTGATGCCGCTGTGCATCCTCGCCTCGTGGGAATCGATCGACCGCCGCGTCAAGGAATACATGATCGCGTTCCTGATCCTCGAGACCATGATGATCGGCGTGTTCACCGCGCTCGACATGGTGCTGTTCTACCTGTTCTTCGAGGCAGGCCTGATACCGATGTTCCTGATCATCGGCGTCTGGGGTGGCCAGCGGCGGGTCTACGCGAGCTTCAAGTTCTTCCTCTACACGCTGCTCGGCTCAGTGCTCATGTTGCTCGCCATCATGGCAATGTACTGGCACGCGGGTACGACCGACATCCCGACGCTGATCGACAAAGCCAGCTTCCCGCGCGACATGCAGTGGTGGCTGTGGCTCGCTTTCTTCGCCTCATTCGCGGTGAAGATGCCGATGTGGCCAGTGCATACGTGGCTACCTGATGCGCACGTCGAAGCGCCGACGGCGGGATCGGTGATCCTGGCCGGTATTCTGCTGAAAATGGGCGGATACGGCTTCCTGCGGTTTTCGATGCCGATGTTCCCGCTGGCGAGCCAGGAGTTCGCCACGCTGGTCTTCGTGATGTCGGTGGTTGCCATTGTCTACACGTCGCTCGTCGCGCTTGCGCAGGAGGACGTGAAGAAGCTGATCGCCTATTCGTCCGTCGCCCATATGGGATTCGTGACGATGGGTATTTTCACGTTCAATCAACAGGGCGTCGACGGCGCGATCTTCCAGATGCTGTCGCACGGCATCGTCTCCGCCGCGCTGTTCCTATGTGTCGGCGTGGTCTACGACCGGATGCATACGCGCGAGATTGCAGCATACGGGGGCCTTGTGCAGCGGATGCCGATCTATGCGTTCTGCTTCATGGTTTTCACGATGGCCAATGTCGGTCTGCCCGGCACGAGCGGGTTCGTCGGCGAATTCCTGACGCTGCTCGGCGCGTTCAAGGTGAACTCGTCGGTGGCGTTCTTTGCAACCTTCGGCGTGATCCTGTCGGCGGGCTACGCGCTCTTCCTCTACCAGCGGATGATCTTCGGCGTGCTGGACAAGCCGTCGTTGAAAGCGATCGCCGATATGGGACCGCGCGAGATCGCGATCCTGGCGCCGCTCGTGGTGCTGACGATCTATCTGGGCGTTCAGCCTGCGCCCATTCTCGATGTGACGGGGCCGGCGGTGAAGAAGCTCGTCGGGCAGTACGAGACGGCGATCCGCACGAAAGCGGCCGAGCTTAAGAAGTAAGATAGAAGAGCGCACGGGCGAGCCGACATGATGCAGTTCCTCAACTCCATTGCTCCAATGTGGCCCGAACTGGTGGTCGCCGTGGGCGCGCTCGTGCTGACGCTATGGGGCGTGTTCCGGCCCGACAACGACCGCGAAGCGGAAGTCGTGTCGTGGCTCGCGATCCTGGTGCTCGGTGTCGCGGGGTGGCTGATTCTCAGCCAGCCGGCGGCAGGTAGTTCGCTATTCGGTGGCGCGTTCATCGATGACGGCTTCGGCCGCTTCATGAAAATCCTCGCACTCGGCGCCTCGGCTGCTGCGATCCTGCTGTCGATCGACGATTTCCGCGACCACAAGGTTTTGAAGTTCGAGTATCCGGTGCTGATCCTGCTCGCGACCGCGGGCATGATGATGATGATCTCGGCCGGCGATCTGCTTTCGCTCTACCTCGGCCTCGAGTTGCAAAGCCTTTCGCTGTATGTCGTCGCTGCGTTCCGGCGCGACGACGTCCGTTCGAGCGAGGCCGGGCTGAAGTACTTCGTGCTCGGTGCGTTGTCGTCGGGCATGCTGCTCTACGGCGCGTCGCTGGTTTACGGTTTCACGGGGGCGACGAGTTTCGCGCAGATCGCACAAGTCGCGAAGGGCGCGAACGCGATGGCCAACGTAGGTCTCGTGTTCGGCCTTGTGTTCCTGCTCGTCGGCATCGCGTTCAAGATCTCGGCGGTGCCTTTCCATATGTGGACGCCGGATGTCTACCAGGGCGCCCCGACACCGGTGACGGCATTCTTCTCCGCTGCTCCGAAAGTGGCGGCGATCGCGTTGCTCGTCCGGGTCGTGACGAGCGCCTTTCCGGGCATCGCTGGGCAGTGGCAGCAGATCGTGGCGTTTCTCGCGATCGCGTCGATGCTGTTGGGCGCGTTCGCCGCGATCGGACAGACCAATATCAAGAGGCTGTTGGCGTATTCTTCCATCGCCAACGTGGGTTTCGCGCTGGTGC
This sequence comes from Bradyrhizobiaceae bacterium, assembly GCA_947475855.1. Classification (GTDB taxonomy): domain Bacteria; phylum Pseudomonadota; class Alphaproteobacteria; order Rhizobiales; family Hyphomicrobiaceae; genus CAMDPA01. The sequence goes on along the minus strand of CANJPN010000312.1, from coordinate 4,385 downwards.
CCCTCGTGACCAACACGAAAGAAGGCGTCCAGGGCGTGTTGATCTACATGGCGATCTACGTTGTGATGACGCTCGGTGCTTTCGCTTGCGTGATTGCGATGCGGCGCGAAGAAGGGTCGGTCGAGGAGATCGATGAGCTCGCGGGGCTCGCCGAGCGCAATGGCCCGATGGCTGCGGCGCTGGCGGCTCTGATGTTCTCGCTCGCCGGCATTCCGCCGCTGGCCGGGTTCTGGGCCAAGTTCTACGCCTTCATGCCGGCGATCAAGTCGGGCTACTACATTCTTTCCGTGATCGGCGTTCTCGCCAGCGTCGTCGGCGCCTACTACTACCTGCGCATCGTCAAGGTGATGTATTTCGACAAACCTGCGAAGGCCTTTCTGCCGGTGCGGGTGAAGGTCGGCTTCGTGATTTCGGTGTCGGCGATCTTCGTGCTGCTGTTCGTCATTGCGCCGTCACCGCTTGTGAACGCTGCGAGCACGGCGGCGGCTTCCTTCCGGTATTGAACTGCTTCGGGTCCAGGCGATGGCGAGTGATCGATGGACCGAGGGCCAGGCGTTTCCAATCATCGAACTCGATGACGTGAGTTCGACGAACACCGAGGCCTTGCGCCGTGCCGGTGAAGGCGAACGCGGACCGGTCTGGATCATCGCACGCCGGCAAAGCGCGGGGCGGGGCCGCGCGGGCCGCTCTTGGGTGTCGGTGGAGGGCAATCTCGCGGCGACGCTGCTGCTGTCGCCGGGGTGCGGTATGAGCCAATTGCATCAGCTTTCGCTGCTCACGGGTGTCGTGGTTCACGATGGGCTAGCGGAGTTGGCTGGCGGTTCTCAGGGGGCTTCGGCGTCAGGGCTCCGGCTTAAGTGGCCGAACGATATCCTGCTGGGTGAGGCGAAACTCGGCGGAATACTGATCGAGAGCACTACGATTGGAGGGCAGATCGTGGCTGCCGTCGGAATCGGCGTGAATATCGCGGAGGCGCCATCGATTGCCGGCAGGTCGGTCGCGGCGGTGAACCGGCTCGGTGCGACGCCCGCGCCGCGCGAGCTTTTGGACTTGTTCGACCGTCATATGCGGCGCTGGCTTGCCGCATGGGCAATGGGCGTTCGCTTCGATGTCGTGCGAGCCGCGTGGCTCTCCCGCTGCGGCGGCACGGGGCAGCCCATCGAGATCAATACGGGCAGCGAGCGCATATGCGGCGCATTCGCCGGAATAGACGAGACAGGGGCGCTTCTGATTGATAGTGTCCCGCTGAGTTCTGAAACTCCGCGACGGTTCACGTTCGGGGACGTGAACCTGATAGCGCGAAAGAGTGAAGGATCATCCTGATATGAACGAGTCTACCACGGCCCGCAGTAGCGGTGAGCTCGTGCTCGTGGCCATGGGCGGTCTCGGCGAAATTGGAATGAACGCCTATTTGTACGGCATCGGCACGCCGAAATCCCGGCAATGGCTGATGATCGACCTTGGCCTTACGTTCCCGCACGAGAACGAACCGGGTGTAGATGTCGTATTGCCTGACCTTCGGTTCATCGAGGCCGAAAAGGGTGCGTTGGCAGGGCTCCTGCTGACGCATGCGCATGAGGACCACATCGGCGCTGTCCTCGACATGTGGCCGAAGCTCAAGTGCCCTATCTTTGCTACGCCGTTCACGGCAGGCATGCTCGCCGCGAAAGTGGTGGAGAACGGCAACAGGGTGAAGCTGCCGATCACCATCGTGAAGATGGGAAGCCGATTCAACATCGGGCCATTCGATCTGGAGCTGGTGACGCTGGCACACTCGATCCCGGAGCCGTCCGGCGTCATCATTCGCTCGGATTTGGGGACCGTGTTCCACACCGGCGACTGGAAGTTCGATGCCACGCCGCTGGTCGGCGAGCCTGCCGACGAGGCGCGCCTCGAAAAGCTCGGTTCGGAAGGCGTGGACGTCGTGATCTGCGATTCCACGAATGCGTTGCGCCATGGCCGTTCACCCTCGGAAACGGAGGTGGGCGCGTCGATTGCAAAGATCATCAAGGGCGCCAAGCGCCGCGTGGCGGTTACGTCGTTCGCGTCCAACGTCGCGCGCGTCAAAGCGGTGGCGGATGCGGCCGAGGCAGCGGGGCGCAAGCTCGTCATTTCCGGCCGCGCGCTGCATCGGGTTATTCAGGTGGCCAAGGACACCGGGTATCTGCCGGAAAACCTGTCGGCCCTCGATCAGCAACATTTCGGCTATCTCGAGCCGCACGAGGTCGTGGCGCTCTGCACCGGCAGCCAAGGCGAGCCACGTGCTGCGATGGCGCGGATCGCGGAAGGCGAGCATCCGGAAATCAAGCTCTCGCGCGGGGATATGGTGATCTTCTCGTCGCGGCCTATCCCGGGCAACGAGATCGGTATCGGCAAGATCCAGAACAGTCTCGCGCGGCTGGGGGTCGAGGTCATCACCGACAGTGATGCCCTGGTGCACGTTACCGGGCATCCGCGGCGCGAAGAACTGAAGCAGATGTATGCGTTCCTGAAGCCGAAGCTGGCGGTGCCGATGCATGGCGAGGCGCGGCATATGGAAGAGCACGCAAAGCTGGCGCGCGAGGCCGGCGTGCCGGAAACGCACGTCGCGTACAATGGGCAGATGTTGCGGCTGTTGCCGCGCCCGGCCAAGGTGATCGACGATGTGCCTGTCGGGCGGTTCTATCGCGACGGAAAGCTGATCGTGCCTGCGCTCGAAGGACCGGTGCGGGAACGTCGCCGGCTTTCGTTCGCGGGAATCGTGTGCGTGGCGGTGGCGATCGACAAGCACGGCGAGGTTTGCGCTGACCCTGAAGTCGCACTCGACGGTATTCCGCAGACGACACTCGACGGCCGCTCGATGGAAGAGGCCATTTTCAAGATCGTCGATGGTACGCTGGAAAGCATTCCGATGAAGCGGCGCAAGGACGATAAGATGGTCGCCGATGCATTGAAGCGGGCGGTGCGTGCAGCGGTTGATCAGGCCTGGGGCAAGAAGCCGATCGTCAAGGTGCTGGTCTGTCTGGTTTGAGGAATTGGGAGTAGCGACATGGCGCTGCCGATTTCATTCGATCATTGCGTGATCCACGTTTCTGACTGGGCGCGGTCGAACGCATTCTACGCGCAGGTGTTCGGGGCCGAGCTGGTGACCGTCGGCAAGGGGTTCGCCTACCGATTCGGCAGTGTTCAGCTCAACTGCCATGGGCCAAACGCGATCGGTGAGCCGCGTGCGCGTATTCCAGTGGAGCCGGGCAATAGCGATTTGTGCTTTGAATGGCATGGACCGATCGCCGGGGCGATAGCGCATCTGGGCAAGCTCTGGGTTGCCATCGAGATCGGTCCCGTCGCTCGGCGCGGGGCGAAGAATACAGGCACCAGCGTCTATTTCCGCGACCCGGACGGAAGTCTGATGGAGTTCATTTCGTATTCGCCGTAGGCGTAGGGCGGGTGAGCGGAGCGTAACCCGCCGGGGATGGTGCATTTCAAAGGCGGGTTGCGCGCTACGCGCTTACCACGCCCTACGAGGCGCATGGAGGATCTCATGCTCGGCCGGCTCAATCATGTGGCGATCGCGGTGCGCGATATCGCGGCGGCGTCGGCGGTCTACCGGGATACGCTCGGTGCTCAAGTGTCTGAACCGCAACGGCTACCGGAGCACGGGGTGACCGTTGTGTTCGTCGTGCTGCCCAACACCAAGATCGAGCTGCTCGAGCCGCTGGGCGAAGGTTCGCCAATCGCGAAGTTTCTAGAAAAGAGCCCGGATGGCGGGATGCACCACGTCTGCTACGAGGTGGATGACATCATCGTGGCGCGGGACAAACTGAAGGCCGGCGGGGCGCGGGTGCTGGGCGACGGCAACCCGAAGATCGGCGCGCACGGCAAGCCGGTGCTTTTCCTGCACCCGAAGGATTTCTGCGGGACGCTGGTCGAGCTGGAGCAGGTTTAGGGTTGTGCCTCGAACTGTGAGGTGACCTATCCTCTTGCGTCCCCGGCCGGAGCGCGTTAGCGCGTAGAGCCGGGGTCTTCCCCCGTAATTGGAGCGGCAAGACCCCGGATCATCGCGATCCGGCCTTGCGGCCAAATCGCTTGTCCGGGACGCAGTGGAGATCGCGGGCTGAACAGCCTCTTTCTGCAGCATTCGATCCGGAAGAATTCCGCTTGCCGCCAGAAGGACCCACGGCCATGGCCGACGCTCCAATGCATCGTTATCGTTCGCACACCTGCGGGGCGCTGCGCGCTTCAGACATCGGGGACAACGCGCGCCTGTCGGGCTGGGTGCATCGCGTGCGAGACCATGGCGGCGTGCTGTTCATCGATCTGCGCGACCACTACGGACTGACGCAGGTGGTGGCCGATCCGGACAGCCCGGCCTTCAAGGCGGCAGAACTGGTCCGCTCGGAGTGGGT
>CANJPN010000311.1 GCA_947475855.1 Bradyrhizobiaceae bacterium | reverse complement strand
TATCGTTCTACTTCCCCTCGTCGCGATCGCAAATGGGCCGTGATATCGGTACCTACGAGAAGCTGGCTTTCGCCAAAAATTCCGGTTGGGCAGACTTCCTGAAGGAGTTCCGCTGAGCACCGGCCAAGCGTTTGGCCTCTCCGAACGAAAAAAGAGGGAGCAACGTCGTTTGCTCCCTCTTTTCATCACAGAGGTCCATTCTCACGAAAAGTTACTTCGCCTCGAGACCCGCAGCCTTCAGCAGCTCTGCATACTTGGCCTCGTCCTTTTTGATCAGCGCGTCGAACTCCGCCGGAGTATTCGGCGACGGCAGCGAACCGATCTTGGACAAGCGTTCGATCACATCCGGCATTTTCAGCACGGCGTGCACGTCGCCATTGACCTTGTCGATGATGGCCTTCGACGTTCCCGCAGGCGCCATGATGCCGAACCACGTCTCATATTCGAATTTCGGCACGCCTGCCTCCACGATCGTCGGCACGTCCGGAACCGAGGAATGCCGCTTCGGCGAGCTTATCGCCAGCATACGGATCTTACCTGCCGCGCTCTGCTCGATCGAATCCGGCACCGGCGCCATGTAGAAGGCAACATCGCCGCGCAGCACGGCCGTAACGGCCTCTGGCACCCCCTTGAATGGTACGTGGACGAGCTGCAGCCCCGCCGACTGGCGCAAGGTTTCCGCCATCAGAAACGAAGTGCTTGCAACACCCGCGGACGAAAAGTTGTACTTGCCTGGCTCTTTCTTCGCGAGGTCGACGAACTCCTGCAGCGTCTTGGCCGGCAGGCTCGGCGTCACCATCATGATGAATGGGACCTCGACGACGCGCGTTATCCCCGCAAAGTCGGTCACCGGATCGAACGACACGTTCTTGTTGATCGTGCGCGCGATGACATGGCCGTTCGACGTCAGCATCAGCGTGTAGCCATCCTTGTCCGCCTTCGCGACGCTTGTCGTCCCCGGAAGGCCGGGACGATTTTCAACGATCACCGATTGCTTCCAAACGCTACCAAGCTTGTCTGATATGATCCGCGCCAGACTGTCGGTGATGCTGCCCGCACCGAAAGGCACGATCATTCTGACCCCTTGCGTCGGATAGCTCTGGGCATGAGCAGCCGGCCCCATCGCGACAGCCGCGGCCGCCACCAAGAACGATTTCCACACCAGGCCCATCCGATTTCCTCCCATTGAACTTCGAGCCGATTCCGTCCGGGCGATTTCTGATCCCTCGGCACGGTTCGCTGCGCCTTCACGTGGCCCCGGACGACCCATCCGTCAAGTACGGAGTACAGCTCGCCTCAGAACTCCTCGCGAAGCTGTAAACCGTCGCGAGGCACATCATTACCTTCGCAGCCTTTGACAACCGCTTATTCACACGTCAGCCGGGCTTACGATATCTGCCGAACTGTGAGCTTTGATCTCGCGCACGGGCCTTTCGCCGCGAATGTCCCGCCCACTCGGCAGCCAGGTACACACCTCGTTTTCGTTTACCCAGATCGTTGCATATTCGCCCGGCACGAAGAACTCGCTGAACACAAGTTCAGAATCATCGTCAGCTTTCAGATAGTGGCGCTCGAGATCATGATAATAGACGACATCGCCGGCCTGCACCGGGAATGGCTTCTCGCTGGCCCACGCGGTGCCGCGCCCGCGAATGATATACATGAAATGCTCCGCGCCTTCATGATGATGGTTCGCCGCCATCGTGCCCTTGGGATAGATGATCATCTCCCCTTTGAGCACTTTCGTGCCGAACAGCTTCGGCGTAACGAGATAGATCCGCTGGCGCGCATCGTGCTGACTATCGAGCACTGGCTCGCGTCGCCAGTCGACGGCCCGAAATTCAGGCGGAGATTTCTCGAACGACTTGTCGAAGCGTTTCGCGTCGGGCACCGTAGCGTGAATTAGTGCCGCAGCCTTCCCGGCTACCAGCTTCGACCGAGCTCCCGGCGGAAGGAACACGACATGCCCATCGGTGAGATGCTCGACCCTCGTGCCCAGAGTAAGCGTTGCATCACCCTCGAGCATCTGGAACCAACCGATATCGCCCGCGCCGACGTTGAGTTCGACACTCCCGCCGGCATCGAGAGTCAGACGGTCTAGCAGGATGTTTGTGTTCGCCAACCGAGCCCGCGTCAGCAGCGGCTGTCTCTTGGCACCGCGACCGAAAACTTCGCCTGGAACGGTGACTTCATTGAACGAAATGGCCATGTTCACTCCCCTTGCAGGCATTTTTACGCACAATATGCATTTCACGGCGTCAAAGCAAAGCCCTGGTCGTAGCGACCAGAACCTGCATGCCCGCCCCTCTTATTCCGCCGCAGCTCTCTGGCTCCTCACGAAATGCATAACGACCGATCGCAGCGCTGCCGCCTTCAGCGGCTTTCGCATCAATGGTACGCCGGCGTCTCGCAGCAAGCCCTGCACCTCGGGCGAATGGTCGGCCGTGATTACCACCGCAGGAATATCGACGCCCAGCGCCTTCCTCACTGCCATGATTGCCTCGAGGCCAGTCGCCCCGTGATCGAGATGGTAGTCCGCCAGGATCACCTGCGGTTTTTCGACCGACGCCGCAACCGCTTCCAGCGCTTCTTTTCCGCTGCCGGTGCACAAGACGCGGCATCCCCATCCCGTCAGCAGTTGCCGCATGCCGTCGAGCACCGCGCGCTCGTTGTCGATGCACAGGACGAGGCTGCCCGATAGTATCCCGGCTGTCAGAGCAGCCGCCGTCTCTTCGATGATCGGAGCGGCTTCGATCGATTGTGCCGCCGGCAATGTGATCCAGAAATTGGCGCCCGTTCCCGTTGCCGAGGAAAGTCCAAGCGACATGTCGAGCACCCGGCTGATGCGCTGAACGATCGACAGGCCGAGACCTAGCCCTCGCGAATGTGCGGCAACTCCGTCGCCCCGTTGGAACTCCTTGAAGATCAGCGCGTGCTGCGACGGATGGATACCAGGCCCCGTGTCCTGCACTTCGATACGGATGCGCCCATCCCTTTCGTTCGTCACCACTCTGACGCTACCATGGTCGGTGTACTTGACTGCATTCCCGATCAGGTTCTGCAGCACCCGCTTCAAGAGACGGCGATCTGAACTGACCCATGCTGCCGTCGGCTCGATCCGGAGATCCAGACCTTTCTCCTGCGCCAGCGCACTGAACTCCACCCGCAGACTTGCGAACATGGTTTCGAGCGACACCACAGAAACCTCAGGCTCGAGCCGCCCCGCATCGAGGCGCGAGATATCGATCAGCGCCGAAATTATCTCCTCCACCGATGTCAGCGAGGCGTCGATGTTGCGAGCAATCGACTGGTCTGTATCGGGAAGCCGACGCTCGACGAGGCTCGAGGCATAAAGCCGAGCCGCATTCAGTGGCTGCATCAGATCGTGACTGGCCGCCGCGAGAAAACGGGTCTTGTCACGATTGGCTTCTTCCGCCTTCACTTTCGCAGCCGCAAGCTCGGTATAGGCAGCTTCAAGCGCCCGCGTACGCTCCTTGACCCGTTCCTCCAGCGTCTCGTTTGCGCGCGCCAGTTCATCCGCCGCCTTCACCTGGTCCGTTATGTCGGAGAACGTGCAAACGATACCACCTTGCGATTGTGGCATCGGCGATATCCGAAACTCCAAGATCTGCGCGCCGCCGCTGAATTTTTCCTGAATGGGCTCCTTGTGCACAGCGAACCTGACGAACCGGTCGGCGACGAGCGCTTCGACGTTACCGGGCCCAAAATCACCGCGCTCTGCACAAACCCGAAGCAGCCGCCGCAGCGGAGCGCCCACCCGACACAGCTCTTCAGGCAGACCGAGAAGCTCCCGGAACTGCCGGTTCCAGCAGATGAGATTCATGTCCTTGTCGAACACCCCGAGACCATGCCTCACCTGATCGAGCGCCGATTGCAGGAGATCGCGATTGTACTGCAATGCCTCCGAGGCATCGTCGAGCAACTTGAGTGCGGCCGGACTACCGAGTTTCCCCCGCCGCAGCAGCAGCGCCATCACAAGCCGTGCCGACGCAGCTCCAATGGCACTCGTCAGCAAGTGCTCCGTGAAGCGCAGCGTCTGGAGGTCGGCTTCGGATTGCGAATTCAGGGTCGCGTTCCGGCTCAGCGCGTATTCGGCAAACGACCGCTCGGCACGTTCCGGACCGAGATAGCGCGCCACGGTGCCTTGCAGATCCCCAATCGTGAGCGACGTCCGCCACATCCGGAACGCGATCTGAGGCGTCGCCCGCGGCAGATCCTCATAGACGAAGATGTGAGCTTGCAGGCGTTCGATCGGCTCCGGTGCCCGCCACAGCGAAACTGCGACATACGCCGTTATGTTCGCGAACATGCTCCACACGACACCGTGCGTCAGCGGCTCGAAAGTCAGATAGAACAACGCCTGTGGCCGCAGCGCAGTCAATCCGAACGGCCCCATACGCAGAATATCGGCAGGCAGCAGCTCCGCTTTCACCACCCACGGCAATAGCAGCGTGTAGGCCCATATGACGAAACCGGTGAGCACACCAGCAATCGCGCCCCGCGCCGTTCCGCGCCGCCAAACCAGTCCACCGAAAAACGCAGGCGCGAGCTGCGCGATGGCTGCAAAAGATATGAGACCGATTGCAGCCAGCCCCTGCGCTTGCCCCAGCGCCTTGTAAACCGCATAACCACCCAGCAACACCCCGATGATCGCAATCCGGCGAATGATCAGAAGCAGACTGGCGAGATCCTTGCGCTGTTCGATCTCGAGCAGCCGGTGCTTCAGGACCAGCGGCACCACGAGACCGTTGCAAATCATGATCGACAGCGCCACGGACTCGACGACCACCATCGCTGTCGCCGCCGACAACCCTCCGAGAAATGCCAGCACAACGAAAATTTCAGAGCCCTTCGCCATAGGCAGGGCCAGCACGAACATATCGGACTCGACGAGGCCCTTCGGCAAAATGACGAGTCCTGCCGCGGCAATCGGCACGACGAACAGGTTGATCGCCACCAGATAACTCGGAAACAGCCAGGAGGCGCGCCTCAGCTCGCCCTCGGAATGGTTCTCGACAACAGTAACGTGAAACTGCCGTGGCAAGAGCACGATGGCGACTGCGCTCAGAAACGTCACCGTCAGCCACGTTCCGCCGTTGAACGTGCGGTCGAATGTGCTCAGCGCCGCACTGTTCGCCCGCGCCGTCTCCAGGAAGTTCGTTGGCCCGCCGAACACGCTGTAGAGCACGAATATACCGACACCTATGAACGCCGCGAGCTTCATGATGGATTCTGCAGCGACGGCAAGCATCAGACCGGATTGGTGCTCTGTCGCATCGATGTGCCGCGTCCCGAACAGGATCGTGAAGATTGCAAGCGCCAGCGTGGTGATCAGCGCCGTATCGACCATCCCGGGATAGAGACCCGCCGGCTGCAGCGGCGAACCGCCCAACAGTGTCTCGGTCGATATCACGATCGCCTTGAGCTGAAGCGCGATGTAGGGCAGCGTCCCGACCACGGCCACGATCGTAACGATAGCTGCGACCGCAGGGCTTTTGCCGTAGCGCGCCGCCAGGAAGTCCGACACCGACGTCAGGTTCTGGCTCTTCGCCAGCCGCACGATCCGTGTCAGCAGCGGTATCCCGAGCACGAAGACCAGGATCGGCCCGAGATAGACCGGGATGAAATCATAGCCGGTATCCGCCGCCAACCCGACACTCCCGAAGAACGTCCAGGAGGTGCAGTAGACCGCGAGCGACAGCGAATAGATGAGCGGCCTCGCGTTGCCGGTTACCCGCAGCTTGTCGCCGAACCAAGCGATGAGAAACAGGCCCCCGACGTAGGCAATGGCGAGTGCGGCGATGACACACCCTTCGAACATTCGCCCTATTTCCTCACGATTGATTGGCCTATGCGCCACGCCGCTTGACGGTACTTTATCTTGCAATGGCAAAGCGGCCGAACGGAAGCAATACTTAGTCTATTGGTATGCATTCCGAAGACGAAGCTCCCCAATTGGCGGTTCTAGAGCAGGAACCAGCCTCAGACACGGTAATCTCACTGCCCGGCCCACGCGAACCGGACAGTTCTCGGACGAGAAGGCACGCCATGGATCTATCCGACCTCATCGACCGCAACGCCTGCTTCAATCCGGAGAAGACCGCCCTACGCTTTGAAGGTCATGCCCTTACCTACGCCCAATTCTCGAACCGAATTGCTGCCGCCGCACGCGCCCTGAAGTCAGGCATCGGCCTCGGACGCGGCGACCGCCTCGCAATACTCGGCTTGAACCATCCGGACTACCTCGTCCTCCTCTATGCCTGCGCGCGCCTTGGCGCGATGCTGGTGCCGCTCAATTGGCGCCTTGCCCCCGCCGAGCAGGTATTCATCCTGCGCGATGCATCAGTGAAGGCTCTGGTGCTCCAGCAAGCCTTCGAGGACGTCATCGAACCGCTGGCGGCAGCATTGCCGCAAACACGCGTGATCGGCCTTGACTACCTGCCACCGGCGAGCTGCTCGCTCGAAGCGCTGATCGCATCGGGCACCGGCGACGGCCGCAATCCCCACGTCGACACCCGCCATCCCCTGATGATCGTCTACACGTCCGGCACGACCGGCCGGCCAAAGGGCGCAGTCCTCCGCCAGGACGCGCTGCTCTGGAACGCCGCCATGAGCCATCACATGCATGATATGAGCTCTGCAGATCACATCTTGACGGTGCTGCCGATGTTCCACGTCGGCGGGCTCAACATCCAGACGACGCCTGCCCTCCAGATCGGCGCGACGGTGACGATCCATGCCCGCTTCACGCCAGGCGGGATGCTTGAAGCAATAGCGAACGACAAGCCCACAATGTCGGTGCTCGTGCCTTCGACGATGCAGGCCGTTGTCGAGCACCCGGCTTGGCCGGCGACCGACGTCTCGTCGCTGCGTGTTCTGAACACCGGCTCCACCCAAGTCCCCCAGTCCATGATCGACGCGTTCGTCGCCCGTGGCATTCCCGTCGTCCAAACGTACGGCTCTACCGAAACGTCTCCGATCGCCGTCTACTCGAGCCTCTCCGGCGACTGGCAGCGGCCCGGCTCCACCGGCTTGCCCGGATTGCATTGCGAGGCGCGCATTGTCGACGAGGACATGAACGAGGTTCCCCACGGAACCCCGGGCGAAATCGCCGTGCGCGGCCCCAACGTGTTCATCGAATACTGGGGCAACGCCGAAGCGACTGCAGAAGCCCTTCGCGATGGCTGGTATTGCTCAGGCGACATCGGCACCCGCGACGCGGACGGCTATTTCTATGTCCACGACCGCAAGAAGAACATGATCATTTCGGGCGGCGAAAACATCTACCCCGCCGAGGTCGAG
>CANJPN010000310.1 GCA_947475855.1 Bradyrhizobiaceae bacterium | reverse complement strand
TGCCAGCGGGGCATCTGCTCCTCGGTTTCCTCGGGCGTGAAATATATCCCGCGAAACTTACCGGTGCCGGGCAGCAGCGCCGGATCTTTAGCCGCAACGCCGGGCCTTGCCGGCAGGCCGTCGCCCTCTCGAACGATCTCCTGCCCCGCCGCCGAAATCAAGAAATCCACGAACAGGCGCGCTGCATTGGGATGTGGAGCCTGACGCGTGACCGCAACGGCCATGACGCTCCCCGTCAACGGTTCGAGTGGCAACCACGCCACCGGCGCACCACGCCCGCTGCTGACCGCTACCTGATGATGAAACACCTGCAATCCGATCTCGAATTGCCCGGCGATCAGCTTGTCGACGATCTGGCGCGAGGAGACGTCGAAGCTCTCGATCCTTTGCTGCCCAAGCCGCTCGAGGAACGCTCTGCCTTTTTCCTCCCCGCGCTCTTTCAGAACCGAGCCGATGAACCCCGCCCCAGACGACAGCGTCGCCTGGCTGCTCCACACCATCCGACCCGCCCATTCCGGCGCCAGCAGATCGTCGAGACTCCGTGGACGCCGCTCTGCCGGCACCAGTTCGCTGTTGACCGCAACGGCATTGAAATAGACGTTCGTCGCGACCCAGTAGCCTTCGCGATCCACGAGTTCGGGTGGCAGCCCGCTTCCCGCCAGCCCATCGATCGGCGCAAGCAGGCCCGCGCGCTTCAAGTGCGGAATGGCGCTGCGACCATCGACGATATCGATCCCGCCCTGGCGTGTCCTCGCGCTTTGAACAAGACGCTCGCCGAGCGACCGAGCGGTTCCCCGGCTGACCACGACCTCGATGCCATAAGCATTCTTGAAGGCGCCAGCCAGCGGCAATGCAAGTTCGCCCATGACTTGCGAAGTCAGCCAGACGACACGGCCTTCCTTGGGTGCCGCCTCCACTACCGCAGCTTCGACGGCGAGCGCCGGTTGCGCCCCCCACCATTCGAAACACCCAAACAGAGCTGCAAAGGCAAGCAAACCGAGCGGAAAGCCCGAAACAGACTTGCCTGACATCACGCCAGCGTTCACCGCTTGAAGTTCCCCAATCCGGGTTTGAACGACTTCTCGTCGAGGAACTGTTTCATCGCCTTCTCACGCCCCCGCTCTGGATCCCCGGTTTTCAGCGAGTCGCTCTTGGCATTGAGATAGTCTGCGGCCTGATCGACCGACATGCCACGGGTTGAACGAATCGCATCGCGTGTGAAGCGATAGGCGATCGGGCTTTTCTCCTTCAATGCCAGCGCCAGTTTCATGGTGGTGGCGCGCAACTCGGCTAGCGGCACCGACCGATTCACGAACTTGATCTCGGCTGCCTGCTTGCCCGTGAACGTCTCACCCGTCAGCGAGAACCACATCGCGTCCCGGAAACCCAAGACATTGACGACGTTCCACGAAACGATACCCCCGGGAATGATCCCCCAATTGACTTCCGAGAGCCCGAAAACCGCCTCGTCGGCAGCAATCGCGAGATCGCAGGCCGACACCTGCGTGAACGCACCGCCGAAGCAGTAACCATTGATCATCGCGATCGTCGGTTTGGGAAACTTCGACAGTTTCTCCCACCGCCAGCCATGCGAGGCTCGTCGGTTTTTGAGCCTGACCTTTGGATCCTTGTCGCTTGCGCGGAAGAATTCCTTGATGTCCTGCCCCGCACAAAATGCAGTTCCTGCCCCCGTCAGCACGACGACCTTGGTGTCGTCGTCCATGATGCAGTCGTCGAGCGCATCGTTCATGTCGAAGTGCAACTGCGGGCTCATCGCGTTGCGCTTTTCCGGCCGGTTGAAGATGACGAACGTAACACCGTCATCATGTTCCAGCTTGACCGTCTGGTACGAGCCCAGCTTACCCATCCCCTGACCTCCGTGCCCGAACCTTTTCCCAACACAAGAAGCGGAGAAGTTGTATCGGCCGCACCCTATGCTGCCGTACATTCTGAAACAGGAAGGATCAGATCGGCAAGTCCTCAGCCGCGACGTGACCGACGCGACGGCTTGCCGGCCTCGGCTTTCTCTTGACGCCCCGCGGCAGCTTCGACGCTCTCCCCGACATCGTCCGCCGGCCCTCCTGCGGCGACCAGCGCCGCTCGCGACCGACCTTCGAACGCCGCCAGCCGCTGCGTCAGGAAATCGAGCAGCAGCCGCGTCTTCGCCGGCATGCGTTGGGTCCGAGGAAAAACGGCTTGCACTTGCAGATCCGAGCGGACCTGACTTTCGAACAGCGAAACAAGCCGCCCACTAGCGATATCGGCCTTGACCGCGAACTCCGGAAGCCGGGCGATCCCTAGGCCTTTCCGCACCGCATCGCGTACGACCAACCAGTTGTTCGACTTGAGCAACGGATCCTCGATCCGCATTGCAAAATCCTGCCGGCCATCATGAAATTGCCACGTGTCGGAAAACGTCGAATAGGTACAGTACAGCAGGATGTCGCGCCCACGAAGCTCTTCGACCGAAGCCAATGCCCCCGTGTGCTCCAGATAAGCCGGCGAAGCGACCAGCATGTGACGGACCCTGCCCAAGATCCGCCGGCCGATACTGACGTGACCGGGGCTAGTCTCGCGTGGCGTCTTGGTCCGGATGGCAACGTCGACTTGCAGCTCCATCGGATTGATCGGCATCGAACTCATCTCGAGATCGATCCGGATCTGCCGGTGCTCGGCCATGAATTCCACGATCGCCGGGGCGATCAATACTTGGCCGACCGCAAGCGTACAATGCACCCTGAGCTTGCCGCGCAACTCATCGTTGAAGCTCAGCGCCGTCGCTCTCGCCCCTTCCAGCTCGGCGAGCCCACGCACGCACCGCTCGTAGAATTCCCCTCCCGCATCAGTCAGGAAAAGGTTGTGCGTTGTGCGGTGCAGCAATGCTACGCCCAGCTCTGCTTCCAACCGCGCGATCTGCTTGCTCACGGACGGCGCTGTGAGACCCAGTGCGCGCCCTGCCGCGGCAAAACCTTTCATGTCGACCACACGAACGAAGACGGCGATATCGCGAAGATAGCTCACGAGAGCATCCTGTCATCTTGTCCAAACATCCCGAGGAATGACCATCATACGCCCTCCTGCCCTGATGTCACGCGGGAACGACAGTGTTTCCGACGTTCGAGGTTCACAACACCAGCGATTGGACAGACTTTGCAAGCCAACCGGTACTGGATCGCGCTCCCGCTGAGAAAGCGGAGTACGCGCCGTGCTGGCGCACAAAAAAAACCGGCTTTGTTCTAAAAAAGCCAGCGTGTTTGCCAAATAGGAGGCCGAGAGCATGGCAGAGCAATTCGTTTGCAAAACCGCGGAATTCAAGGACGGCGACAGGCGCATCGTGCGCATCGGCCAGCACGAGATCGGCGTATTCAACCACAAGGGCGAGATCTACGCCTATTCCAACTACTGCCTTCATCAGGGCGGCCCGGCCTGCGAAGGCCTGACGATTTCGGCCGTTGAGGAGCACCTCAACCCCGACAAGACGTCGAAGGGCCTGTTCTTCTCTGACACCCAGATGAATTTCGTATGCCCGTGGCACGGCATGGAATACGATATGTCGACCGGCGAGTGCGTATCTGATCGCAAGATGAAGCTGCGCAAGTACAAGGTCACCAAGAAAGGCGAAGACCTCTATGTCTCAGTCTAAGGGTGCCAGCAGTTCGAAGGCCAGCTCGAAAGCAAAGCCCGCCGCAAAGCGTAGGTCAGTAGCGGCTGCAAAAACCGTGGAGACGGTGGAGACACTCCGGATCATCCCGGCTCCACAACCTGCGTCTTTGCCGGAAGCCTCCCTGACGGCCGATGAGAAGGCGCTTTCGAAGCAGGCACTTGAACTCGCTGCCAGGATTGAACTGGCTCTGAAAAAGGACGAGCGCGCCATCGCGCTGGATCCCGCGGCAGTGCAAGCTCTGATGGGAGTACTTTGCAAGGCCTACTCCACGCATGTCGACTTGGACCTGCGTTACGACGCTTTCTCGACGACGCACCCCGTGACGCCGACAGACGTCATGGTGACCGCAAGCGGGCTTCTGAAGGCGGCCAATCTCGCCGTATTCGAACTTGGCATGTGGCAGAGCTGGACCGGGCGATAATACCTGCGGCTCTACCAAATTGACGACGACACTGACAGCCGAATGAACCACCCACTGACCCGTGGTTCGAGTGAACCGAAGAAATCCCCAACCCAGGGAGACACCCGATGGACCTGATTGCTGATCGCGGACGGCGCGTCACCGTCGAAGAACTGAATACGACAAAACTGCTGGCTCACGCCGCCGAGCAAGCCAAGCAGCGCAAGTTCGAGGATATGCTGATCGTCGACGTCGACGCTCACCATTACGAGAGCGAGCACATGGAGCAGATCCTCCCCTTCATGGAGAACGATGTGCTCAAGCAGCTCGCCATGTCCGGCCGAGCCAAAGGCGGACGCGGCGCGATCATGCCGCAGAGCGTCGGCTACCAGGACATGGGCGGCCGCGTGACCCGCTATCCCCTGCGCTCGTCGGAGAAGACCCCGGGCAAGGAACATCGTGACGTGCAGATCGGCCATCGCTGGATGGATGCGATGAGCGTCGATTACTCCTGCTTGTTCCCGACGGGCATGCTGTCGATCGGATTGCATCCGCAGAAGGAAATGGAAGCCGAACTGTGCTGGGCCTACAATCGCTGGCTGACCGAGAAGGTCATGCCGGAATCCGGCGGCCGTTTCTTCTCGATGCTTTGCCTGCCCTTCAGCGATCCCGACGCCGCATATCGTCAGGTCTGCGAATTCGGCCATCGCAAGGGCGTGGGCGGCTTCATGGTCACGACCGTCCGTCCCAAAGTCGGCGTCTATGAAAACGCCTACATGAAGACCTATCGTGCCATCGAGGAGCGCGGTCTGGTACTTTCGTTCCACTCCGGTCCGGCCTGGGGTGAATCGACCTTCCAAAGCTGCAACCGCTTCCTGTCGGCACATGCCCTGGGCTTCAGCTGGTACAACATCCTGCACTGCACGAACTGGGTCGTGAACGGCATGGGCGAGCGCTTCCCCAAGCTGCCGGTGATGTGGATCGAAGCCGGTCTCGCCTGGATCCCGTTCGTGATGCAGAAACTCGACCACGAATACCTGCTGCGTCCGTCCGAGGCGCCTCTCTTGAAGAAGAAGCCTTCGGACTACATGCGCGACATGTTCTACTCCACGCAGCCGATGGAGGTCGTCGACGAAGTCGCGTTGCAGGACACCTTCCGCCAGATGAACGCGGAGACGCAGCTCCTCTACGCTTCGGACTACCCGCATTGGGATTTCGACCTGCCCTCGACGATCTACGATCGCCCCTGGCTGTCGGAGAAGGCCAAGCACAACATCCTCGGCGGCACAGCGGCACGCCTCTTCAAGCTGCCCCCGCGCAACGAAGGCCAGAAGAAGAACCTGGAGCGCTTCGGCAACCTCCACACTTGATCGATGCTACGGCGCCGCGTGGCGCCAGCACCAAGCGCAATAAAAAAGTCCCTCGCCACGAACGTGGCGAGGGACTTTTTCGTTTCGATAGGTATTCCCGCGCGAACAAGCATGCGGGAACGTAAGCCTCACCCCATCTGGCTGACGAACTTCGCCTGCATGTAGACGGTGAGACCCTCGAGCCCGCCCTCGTGGCCGTAGCCGGAATCCTTGATTCCGCCGAACGGAACCTCAGGCAGCGCCAGACCGAAATGGTTGACCGTCACCATGCCGCTGTCCAGCCCGTCGGCAACCCTCGTCGCCGTCTTGCCGTCCTTCGTGAAAGCATAGCTAGCAAGTCCGTACGGGAGCCGGTTCGCCCGCTCCAGCACTTCTTCGGTCTCTTTGAAACGCAGCATCACGGCAACCGGGCCGAACGGCTCTTCATTCATGATGCGCGCCGTATCTGGCACGTCGGTCAACACCGTCGGCTCGAAGAAATTCCCCTGGTTGCCGATCCGCTTACCGCCGGTCTGGACCTTGCCGCCTTTCTCCTGCGCATCCTGGATCAGCGTCTGCATCGCGTTGATCCGGCGCGGATTGGCGAGCGGCCCCATCCGCGTGTCGGCATCGAAACCATCGCCGACCTTCGTCGACTTCATGCCGCTGGTGAACTCGGCGACGAACTTGTCGTAGATCTTGTCCTGGAGGAAGAAGCGCGTCGGGGAAACGCACACCTGACCGGCGTTACGCGTCTTGGTCGCAACCATCATCTTGGCCACTGAATCGACGTCCACATCGTTGAAGACGAGAACCGGCGCGTGCCCGCCCAGCTCCATCGTCGTCCGCTTCATGTGCTGCGCGGCCAACGATGCCAGATGCTTGCCGACCGGCACCGAGCCCGTGAACGACACCTTGCGAACGATCGGCGAGGGGATCAGGTACTCCGAGATCTCAGCCGGCACGCCATAGACGAGATTGAGCGCGCCATCGGGCAGACCCGCATCATGGAAGCAGCGGATGATCCCGAGCGGCGAGCCGGGCGTTTCCTCCGGGCATTTGACGATGATCGAGCAACCCGCAGCCAGCGCGGCGGCAATTTTGCGGACCGCCTGGGTCACGGGGAAGTTCCACGGCGAAAAGCCAGCGACAACCCCGACCGGTTCCATGATCACCATGTTGCGCACGCCGTCGGCGCGGGCAGGAATGATGCGGCCGTAGGCGCGGCGGCCCTCGTCGGCAAACCAGTCGGTGATGTCGGCGCCGGCCAGGATCTCGATCTTCGACTCGATGAATGGCTTGCCCTGCTCGAGCGTGAGAACGCGCGCAATGTCGTCGACGCGCGCGCGCATCAGGTCGGCAGCCTTGCGCAACACCTTCGCGCGCTCGAACGAGTTGACCTTCTTCCAAGCGTTAAAGCCCTTGTCGGCGGAAGCCAGCGCCCGATCCAGGTCAGGCTTCTTGGCATGGGGCACCTTGCCGAGAACGACATCGGTGGAGGGATTGATGACGTCGGAACTGGCGCCGCTATCACCCTTGGTCATCTTGCCGTCGATGAACAGTGAAAGGCTCTCGTATTGGCTCATGTTGTAGCCGCCTTGAGTAAGGTTGATCCTGGCCGCTATATCGACACCTGGGCCCACCCGTTCAAGCGAAATCGGCCGGGGCCCTAACACGCATTGCAATTGAGCGAAGCTCTTTCGCGCTGTGAAAACACCGACCGCAATCTCCGTGAAACCACTCGCGTTCTCATGCCCATAAGATATCCTGGAGGCACGATAGGACACGTCCAAAAGAGGCAAGCCCAAGATGCGAATTTCCGATTTGGCCAAACTGACCGCGGCTGGCCTCACCCTTTTGGCCATCGGCCAGCCCGACATAGCCCAGGCTCAGTATCCCGACCGCAACATTACGCT
>CANJPN010000309.1 GCA_947475855.1 Bradyrhizobiaceae bacterium | reverse complement strand
GGCCTTCGAGCCGGGCGGCCTCGGCACCCGGAGGGGTCAAACTCTGGCTTTGTGTCATCAGTGCGGGCGGCCGGATCAGGTGGCGCGCAGATTCCAAGAAGGCAGGTGCTCCAGGATCTGCGCATGCCATCAGACGACCGAGAAGTTGTGGTAGCAGCTGGCGCTGATCGCGCGCACAGATACCGGTGGTCAGTCGCAGCGTCCGGCCGATGAAGTTCTGCATCTGGCCCTGCCCATGCTTCTCGTAGTCGGCGACGAGGGCCTGCGGGCTTTTCGTGGCCGAGAGCTTGGCCTGTAGCCAGCCGGGGTCGAGCAGAAGCGCGTTCAGCGTCTCACGGTCCTCGGCACCGACCAGATGCTCCGGCAGGTAGCGGTAGAAGTAGTCGGTGTCCGCGGCCGGTGCGGCAACGGCTTCGCCCATGTCGCCCATCGCCTGGATCAGCTGTTTGTGCTGCGCCACCAGCCCCGTCTTGCCGGCCCGGTCGTGCAGGAACTCGCGCACGGAATCGTGGAAGCGGAACGTGTCGCGTGAGAAGTCGAGATCCAGCAGCAGGGAGGCGTCATCGCAGGCGGCGAGCAGGCTCTCGGTGTCGTGGCGGTCGAGGCCGCCGGTCTCGGCCCACAACCGCGCGGCCATGCCGATCGGCACGTCGACGTCCTCGGGAAACACGCCCAGCTCGGCAAAGCGTGCGCAGTTGGTCTCGTCGAGTAGGGAAAGGTTCAGCGCCATGCCCGCGGCGACCGAGGTGTGCCGCTGCTCGTAGCGCTCGGCATCATCGCCGGTCGGCTTGAGGCGGTTTGGATCGAGCGCCGCACCGCCGCGAGCATCCAGGCCGGCGTTGGCGGCCGTGATGGCATCGGCGAGGGAGCCGGGCGCCGGTCTTGGAACCGACCGGGCGCGGGTGTCGTGCTTCGACAGCCCCATGCGCGTGCGCAGGAAGCCGTTGGCCAGTCGAAGCGCCTGCGGCCAGTTGTGCCGCCGCTCAGCGAGCGCGACCAGCCCCGCCTTGTTGGCGGCCACCTGCTCCGCCGGCAAGCCCGCGGCCAGCATCTGCCATGCCTCGCCGTCGGCCCCGCCCGTCATGGCCGCGACGCGCTCCTGCACCACGTCGGACGGCAGCTCGCTGGCGAAGCGCGTCGTGATCAGGCGCGTCGTGCTGGGCCCGCCGTGCAGGAAGGGCAGGAGATCGCCACGGTTCCACACGTCGTCGATGACGAACAGGAACTTGCGGTTGCCGAGCGCCTCCCCGAGCGCAGTCTTGGCGCCATCGACTGTGGCGAAGTCGCGCCGCCGCTCCGGATCGATGAGGCCGATGATGTCGGCGATCAGGGCGACGATGCGACCCCGCCCCTGTTGGCCAAGCTCGACGAACAGGGTGCCGTCGAAGTAGGCGTCCCGGATGTCCGGATCGTAGGCCAGAGCGCGGGCGAGCGTGGTCTTGCCGTAGCCGGTGGTGCCGCGCAGCGCTGCGGTGATGGCGACAGCTTCCTTGGATCCCGAAGCGAGCAAGAGGGCCTTCAGGGCAGCGACCTCCGCCGGGCGGGCGACATAGTCGGCCTGTGGCGCCGGGATCATCATCGGTACGGGTTTGTGCAAGCTCGGGCCAGCGATCATGCTGAGGAAGGTTGCGTGATGCTCCGGCTTGGCGAGGTCCAGCACCTGCCCGATGTGGCGCGGCAGCTTGGCGTAGTCGTCGAAACGCGGCCCGCTCACGGGAATGATCGTCTTGCCCTGCTGGCGGGCGAGATGAATCTCGTCGCGGATGACGGCGCGCGACAAGGCCGCCTGCGTCAGCAGCAGCACGACATGCTGTAGCGCCGTCGACTTCAATGCGGCCTCGATCTGTGTCCACCAGTCGCGCCCGCCCTGCAGCGCGGCGATGTCCTGCCAGATGGAGAAGCCACGCTCGGTGAGGTCGCGACGCAGGTCCGCGGCGGTCTCTGAGCCGTCGGCGGTTGCGTACGAGATGAAGATCGTGGCCGGCTTTCCCGTGGTCATCGGCGGTGCCCATCCGTCTGTTCTCGCCAGACCTTAGACCAGCGGAGCGGGTGGGCAAACCAATGTCTGCTGCTGGCGGATGAGCAGGTAGGCGGCCTAACGGTCGCGAGTTCGGCAGTGGGTCACCTGCGTCATTACGCTGGCTCAACCGTCGCGGGAGCTCAACCTCAGAAAGCGGAAGGTCCTCGGCGCGAGCGCCGAGCGCGTCGCCCCCCTTTAGCTTTAGCGCAGCCGCGTCTGCGCTCTCCTCGAGATCGCTCTGAGATCCCAATGCCTACCCTGGCACGCGCTCGCCACGGAAGCAGAAGTCGCAAAAGGGAAGGGCGCCGGGGAACTCGTTCCCCGGTCGGGGCGTGGTTCCGTGCGCGTAGGCGCACAAAAACTCCACGAGCCCCCACTCGCGGCCTCCCCGCGACTTTCTCGCCGCCTGCACCCCGATGCTGCAAACCTCCACCTGCTGTGCTTAAATAGGGGCATGGCACTCACACCCACTGAAATCGAGCGATACAAGCGTCACCTCGTGCTGAAAGAGGTCGGCGGCCAGGGGCAGCAGAAGCTCAAGGCTGCGCGCGTGCTGCTGATCGGCGCGGGCGGGCTCGGCAGTCCGCTGGCGATGTATCTGGCGGCGGCCGGCGTCGGCACGATCGGCGTGATCGACGACGACACGGTCAGCCTCGACAACCTGCAGCGGCAGATCGTGCACGACACCACGCGCGTCGGCCAGCCGAAGGTCGAGAGCGTGCGCGCGACGGCTGCAGCACTCAATCCGCACGTGAAGATCGAAACGCACGATGCGCGCCTGACGGCAGCGAACGCGCTCGACATCATCGGGCAATACGACATGGTCGCAGACGGCTCGGACAACTTCGCCACCCGCTATCTCGTGTCCGACGCCTGTTATCTGGCGAAACGCACGCTGGTGTTCGCCGCGGTCGGCCCGTTCGACGGCTACGTCTCGACGTTCAAGCCGCACCTCGCCGGCGCGGACGGCAAGCCGATGCCGACCTATCGCTGCCTGTTCCCGGAAGCGCCCGCGCCAGAGACGGTGTTCAACTGCGCCGACGTCGGCGTTCTCGGCTCGGTCGTCGGCGTCATAGGCACCTTGCAGGCGACCGAGGTCTTGAAGGAGATTCTGGACCTAGGCGAATGCCTCACGGGACGGTTGCTGGTGTGGGATGCGCTCGCCACGCGGTTCCAGGAGATCCGTTATTCATGGGATCCCGAAAACCCGCTCAACGGCAACAATCCGACCATCGCGGATCTGGCCATTCACGATGGTGCGCAGCAAGGGGCGGTCTGCGCCGCCGAATGAGAGAAACCGGCATTGATCGCATGCATACAGGGAGGGGCCGCAATGAGGTTTGGCGTCTGGACACCGCTGCCACACACCGTGCAACCGGAACCGGCACTCAACGCTGGCGCCGAGCAGCTCGCTACGCATGGACGCGCAGGCGAGCCCGATCTCGCACTGAAGTTCGCCGCTGATACGCTCACGCGCGCGGAAGAACTCGGCTTCGATCTCACCCTGCTGGCGCAACGCTGGCTGGGCCCGGATCCCGACAGTGTCGTCCTGGGCACTGCTCTCGCCACGATGACGAAGCGCATGCACATCATGCCCGCGGTCCATCCCGGAATGATGCCGCCGCAAATGGTCGCCAAAATGCTGGCCACGCTGGATCGCATCTCGGGCGGGCGCTTCGCTGTGAACGTCGTAACGGGCTGGTGGCGCGACGAGTTCAATATGTTCTCGGGCGGCGCCTATCTCGACGACGAGGAGGCCCGCTTTCGGCGCATCGACGAATACATCCAGGTGCTCAAGGGCATTTGGCGCGAACCGTCGTTCTCGTTCAAAGGCGAGTTCTTCGATCTCGACAACGCGCAACTCATGAACCGTCCCGCGCAGCGCCCGCATCCTCCGCTCTATTCCGCAAGCCGTCATTCCCAAGGCAAGGACATCATCGCCAGGGAATGCGATTATTGGTTCGTTCCAGTCCAGCCCGGAATCGATCGCTACGAGGAGAACTTCGCCGCGATAGCCCGCGATGTAGAAGATATGCGCCGCCGCGCCGCGCGCAACAACCGAGAGATCGGTTTCGCGATCTCGTGTCATGGAATGGTCGCACCGACCAATGCGGCAGCTTACGACAAGGCGCAGGCGCTCGAAGCCTACGGCAAGGAAAGCCGCCTGGCGCTGATCTCCGCCAAGGCGCTTGGCGCGGGATTGTTCGGCTCACCCGAGCGGATCGCTCGGCGCCTCGAGCGCTACGACGACATCGGCGTGTCAACGCTCATGTTGCATTTCCACCCGATGATCGAAGGCCTCGAGACTTTTGCCGCCCAGGTCATGCCGCTGATGGGCGTACAAGCCAAATCGGCCCAACAATAAAGCGTCATCCGACCAGACGGAATCGCTTTCGCGATTCGCTGGTCGGATAAAGATGCTCTCGATTCGATAGATAGAGGAATATCATCGGATACTGCTCCAGTCGGTCCCACTGCGAATCTTCTTTGTCGAAATCCTTGCGCCGCGGTCGATCGCCAGCATAGCTTATCTGGTGTGCATCGCCGCGTTGCCGGCAGTGCGCAATGGGGGGCAGTGATGGTTGATCGCGTGAGCCCGATCTGGTGGCTGGCCGGCATTGCCGGGCTACTCGGAGCATGTAGCCAGACGACCCGCATCGGCGACGAGGCCAGTACAGGCCACCTTGCGCAATCGGGTAAGGCTGTGGCTGTGATGCGGCTCGGCATGGCAAGCCCGACCTGCCAACATGTCGGCGTATGGCTCGGTGTGCGGGAGGGGCCGGGCTTCCGCCCAACGAAACCCATCGCCGTCATCCACGCTCCATCTCTGCTCGATGTTCCCGTCGCCGAGGTCGAATTGGAGCCGGGCGAGTACCACGTCGTCTCCTATGCATGCAGCACCGGCACCAAAATCTCTCAAGTCGCAAGCTACGACCGCACCACCGGCCTCACGCGCACGAGCCACGCCAGCTTCACCATCGCCGCCGGTGAAGTGGTCAACGTCGGCTCGTTCGAATTCCACGCCGCCCGCGTCGGCACCAACGCGTTCGGACGAGAGTTGAAGACCACTGTCACCGTAACCGACTGGCCCCTCGCCGACCTCGACAAGTACAAATCCAAACGCCCGCAAATCTACGCGCAAATGAAAACTCGTCTGATGTCCATCACGCCGCGCAGCGGCCAGGATGCCGGCGAGGAAGAGTGCGATCGGATGCGCAAACTTAAAGCCGAAGGCAAGCTGCAAAACATCCCTGCAGTATGCGCGGGCAGCCCTGGCGGCACGGAAACAAAGACCGCGACAAAGACACGCTGAAATGCGACCTGGGCAATCCCATGATCGTCACGGCCGGACGGCCGGTCAGCACGAACGAACTCTCTGAACATTGACAACAGGGTGTTGCGCAGGGTTTCTTCCGCGACGCAGCGAATGGGCATAATGTGCTCGACGATGAGCTGCCCGATGGATAGGTGGGTGCGAATGGCCAATGTACTACTCGCCGAAGACGATGCAACGGAACGTGGCCTGATCGCCCGCGCACTTGCTGCAGACGGACATGCAGTTACCGAAGCCGAGAACGGACAGATAGCGCTACAGAAACTTCTGGCATCGCCGGCCACATTCGCCGTTGTCGTCACCGATGTCGATATGCCCGAACTCGACGGTATCGAGTTTGCGCGTCGCGCCTTGGCCGCAAACGCCGGCCTCAAAGTGCTCTTGATCAGCGGCTATGCCAGCTCGATCGATCGCGCCGCCGACGTGCTGGCAAAAGGTGGGCGCAGCCTCGTCAAACCTGTGCAGCTCGACAAAGTCCGCGCCGAAGTTCGCGCGCTTCTGGGCTAGCGACCCGCTCCATCGCGCTCCTCCAGCCCGCGGACTCGCTCGCGGTGCAGCGCATAAAGACCAGCACCGAGCACAATGGCGCTACCGAGCAGCGTCGTCGCATCCGGCCACTCGCCGAACACCACGATGCCGGACAAAACGCCATAGGGTATCAGCGAATATCGGAATGGCATCACAACGGCGACCTCGCCGCGCCGCAGCGCTTCCGTCACCCAGTAGAAGCCGCCGATCGAGCTGAAGGCGGCGATCGAAATCAGGAACATCTCCCACCCCGTCGGAACCAGCCATGTCTCGAACGGCAACAGCAGCAGGCCCGACGCGCCTACGCATCCGATCGACATGATCGCCACGATCAGCGTCGGCATGGCGACGCCCAGTCGGCGCGTGACGAGATCGCGGCCTGCCACGCACACCACGTTGGCGAGCACCATCAGTGACGGCCAATTGAAAGCCCCGGTCCCCGGCCGCACGACGATCAACACCCCGATCAAACCAACGAACGCCGCAGCCCAGCGCCGCCAACCGACTTTGTCGCCGAGAAAAAGGGCCGCCCCCGCCATCACGGCCAGCGGAACGAACTGCTGAATTGCGATCGCATCGGCATAAGTCATGCGAATGAGGCCCCCGAGGAACAGCGCCGTCGAACCAATCTCGAACGCTGTCCGCAGCAGCAGCCTCGGGTTCCGCGCAGCCTCCGGCAGCCGGTAAAGGTCGCCTGTCCCCGCGGCCATCGCCAGTACGATCGGCAGCGCGATTACGCCGCGAAGCAGCATCATTTCTCCCAGCGGAAGCTGCTTTCCCAGAATCTTGATGCAACTGTCGCCGAGCACGAACATCGCGCATGCCGACAGCATATAGAGCACGCCGGCCGAATTGCTGGCTCGATCGAAAGACGCGTGGGGCTGGCTCAAGTCAGCGGCTCCCCGCAGCCGACGAACTGACGGGAGACTTCGCGGCCGATCTCGCACAAGCAGCCCGCGCCCGCGCCTCCGACTCCGCGACGTCGCGCCGCGAGTTCCCTGCAAACGGCGAAAGCGACAGCCGCGTCTGGCGAAACAACTCATCGGTGATGCCTTTGGCGCAGTCGAGCGCGAACTGGTGCAGCACCTGGAATTGGCAGCCTTCAATGAGCGGAACGGGATCCTGCCCCGCAATGCGTACGTCATACCCCCTTGTGAGACAGCCATCCATCTCGGTGAGCGCCGGCACGAGACCGCCCTGAAGCACCTCTTCGAGCCCAGCAGCGTCTTTCGCCCCGATCAAGTCCCTGATTTGCAGGATGTTGTTCTGAATGCGCTTGTTCCACTCGATGAACACGTCGTCGTAACCCCGCTTCCGATGCCGCAGCTCCTCGAGATCGGCATTCCGCCGCAAGCTGGAAACCACGAGCCCCGCACGAGCGCGACGCTCATAGACGAGATCGGCCATCCCCTGCACCGCCTCGCGGCGCGCAAGATGATTGGTATACGTCT
>CANJPN010000308.1 GCA_947475855.1 Bradyrhizobiaceae bacterium | reverse complement strand
GCGATGTCCCAGGCATTCGTCTTGAGCGCGTCGAAGACTTTGCCGGCAGCATCGAAGGTGACGAGGTCGAGCGGCAGATTGGTTCGCTTGGCCAATTCGCGGGCAAGATCGACCGAGAGGCCGCGCGGGTCTTGCGTCGTTCCTTGTGCGAGCACCGAATTGCCCAGGTTGATGCCGGCGCGGAGACGACCGGTGGGAGCCAGGTCCTTCAATACTTCCGGTGAAGGCGACGCGGACTGGGCAGCGGCTGCAACCATGAGCAATGGCGTGATGAGGGCAGCAAGGGTCACTGCTCGAAACATTTGGGCGCCTCCGAGTCGATTGTCATTCTTGGCTGAACGGGCAGCATCGTAGCACCGCATTACCCTGCCGCGAAGGGCTACCGCCGATTGGGCTATCGGAGCAGTGCCGTCGATGTATGCTGAGCCATCGAAAGGTCGGGAAACGCCAAAAGGAGAACATCATGACGCGCATCGCCGTCCTCAAGCGGGAGGATATGAACCCGGAGCAGGGCAAGTTGTTCGACGAGGTGAAGGCAGAAGGTGGACCGCTGGGCGGGCCGTATTGGGCGTACATCCGATTTCCGAAGCTGATGCGGCTGGCGCAGGACATCTCGAGTTGTCTTGGGCAAGGCGGGCTTTCGAAGAGGGAGCGACAAGTGTCGATCCTGGCGATCGCGCGGTTCTGGGGAGCTGAATATCCATGGGCGGCACAGGCGGCAGCGGCGGCGAAGATCGGTCTCGAGACCGAGATCGTCGATGCCATCAATGCAGGCAGCCGGCCGAAGCTCGACAATCCGCGTGAGAAGTTGGCATACGATCTTACGCGGGAGCTGCTGGAGACGAAGAAGCTCGCCGACGCGACTTATGCGTCTGCGGCCAAGCTGTTCAACGAGAAAGAGCTGGTGAGCCTGATCGGCACGGTCGGGCAGTTCTCGATGACGTGTCTCACCACGATCGCCTACGACTGCACGCCGACGCCTGGAATGACGGGCAAGCTGCAGAAATAGTCGATCAGCTCGTACCCGGCAAAATGGGTGCGGTGACATGAGGGAAGTCTCCCTCTATTTTGAACACCGAGGGCCGGCAAAATGGTTGTAGTTGCGACAGCGCTCCAGTCCGTGTGGGACTGGGCGCGGTGCGGCTGCGCCTGGGCAGGCCTGGGTTTATCGAGCGGCAGACTTGGATCGTGCCGCGTGGCAACGGACGGGAGTGGGTTCATGAAATCCGGAAACACGATTGGTAAGGGAGCAAGGGCCGGCATCGTTGCCTCCGCTGCCTTGCTTGCAGCATTCGGCGCGGCCGTCACGGCGCCTGGAGAGGCTGTTGCGCAGGCCTATCCCACCAAGCCGATAAGGCTCGTCATCACGCTGTCGCCGGGTAGCGCTGCGGATGCGATCGCGCGGGTGGTCGGCGAGGGCCTGAGCCAACAACTCGGCCAACCGATGGTCTACGAGAACAGGGTCGGTGGTGGCGGCACGATCGGCGCGAATGCCGTCGCGAAGGCAGATCCGGACGGATACACACTGCTCGTCGTGACCAACACACATACGATGGCGCCTGCGCTGTTCAACCAGATTCCTTATGACACGTTTGCCGACTTCGCCGGCATCACGCCGCTCGGTATCTCGCCGCACGTTCTCATCATCGCGCCCAGCCAAAACATCAACTCGATCAAGGATCTCGTCGCGGCCGCGAAGACCCGTCCCGGCGGGATAACCTACGCCGCAGTCGTGGCGTCGGGCACGCATCTCAACGGCGCCCACTTCATCAAGACGATGGGTATCGAAGGGCGGATGGTGCCGTTCAAGGGCGCGCCGGAATCGATCACGGAAGTGATGACAGGGCGTGTCGACATCTACTTCTCGCCGATTTTGCCGGCTCTGCCGCATCTCCAGGACAAAAAGCTGCTCGGGCTCGGCGTCACATCCAAGGTGCGCTCGGCCGCTCTACCGGACGTACCGACCACTTTCGCAAACGGGTATGCCGACAGCGAATTCGGTCTGCCGTTCTACTTCTTCGCACCGGGCAAGACGCCGCGGCCGATCGTCAACCAGCTATATGAGGCGACCGTGAAGGTTCTGCAGACACCGGCAATCTCGAGCCGCCTCAAGGATCTCGGCATCGATCCGCTTCCGATGAAGCCGGAGGAGCTGGACGCCTACATAAAGACGCAGGTGGTCAGCGAAGCTGAACAGGTGCGCGCTGCGGGCCTGACGAAACAGTAGTCACTGCCTGTCTCTCGCCGACACCATCCGGCCCGGGATCTGCGATCGATCCCGGGCCAATTGTTTGTGTCGGGTAAGAGTACCGGGGTTGACCCTAGTACCTGCGATCAGAAATAACTGGCACGTATGACGATCGAGGATGCTCGCCAGCTATTTCTGATCGCGGGTACTAGCTCCTGGTGTGGCACGCTGCGGGCAAACACGAAGGACCGAGAGGAAGGCCAGAGAATATGGCGGGCAAGAAGACATTCGACTACGTGATCGTCGGCGCGGGTTCGGCCGGATGCACACTGGCCGCGCGATTGACCGAAGATGCCGGCGTCAACGTGCTGCTGCTGGAAGCGGGTGGCTGGGATCGTGATCCCTGGCTGCATATTCCGCTGGGGTGGCCGCGTCTCCTGCTCAAGCGGATGCACGACTGGATGTACTTTGCCGAGCCCGAGGAATCGATGGGCGGCCGGGGCCTCGAGTGCGCGCGCGGCAAGGTTGTAGGTGGATCTTCATCGATCAACGCGATGGCCTATGTGCGTGGAAATCGCGGCGACTACGAGCGCTGGGCGAAGTCGGTGTCTCCGGATTGGAGCTATGCGCACGTCCTGCCGTACTTCCGCAAACAGGAAGCCTGGGTCGGAGGAGCAGATGACTACCGAGGCGGCGATGGGCCACTTACGGTCGGCGTTTGCAAGTTCCAGGATCCGTTGATCGATGCGTTCGCCCAAGCGGGAATCGCAGCAGGCCATCCGCATACGGATGATTATAACGGTGCGAGCCAGGAGGGCTTCGGTGCGTGGCAGACGACGATCCGCAATGGCCGCCGATGCAGCACGGCGCTGGCTTATCTCAAGCCGGCTTTATCGCGGCCCGGTCTCACGATCGAAGTCGGTGCTCTGGCGACGCGCGTGCTGATGGAGAAGGACCGTGCGGTCGGCGTCGAATACGAGCTTGGCGGTGAACTGCTCAGCGTGCGAGCGGAGCGCGAAGTGATCCTGGCGGGCGGCGTCATCAATTCACCGCAGCTCCTGATGTTGTCGGGTATCGGCGAGCCTGAGCAACTGAAGCAGCATGGCATCGATTGCCGAGTCGCGCTTCGTGGTGTCGGAAAGAACCTACAGGACCATATATCTGCGGCTGTCGCATGGACGCGCAAGGAGCCAGGACCTTTCCACCAGTCGATGCGCGCGGACAAAATCGTGCTCGAGCTGGCCAAGTGCTACTTCCTCGGGAAAGGTATCGCGACGGATCTTCCCGGCGGCGAGATGGCCTTCCTCAAGACGTCGTCGTCCGAGCCGCTGCCGGACGTGCAGATGCTGTTCAACGCGGCGCCGATGACAGCGGCACCGCATTTTCCGATGATCATGGCGCCGTATGCCGACGGGTTCGCATGCCGCGCTGCCGTGTTGCGTCCGGAGAGCCGAGGTGAAGTCACTTTGAAGTCGGCCAATCCGAGGGATCATCTGCGAATCAAGCAGAACTTCCTGCAGGCGGAGAAGGACCGGAAGACACAGCGGGCCGGCTTGCGTCTTGCGCGCGAGATCGGCGCGCAGAAGCAAATGCAATCTTTCATCGGCAAGGAGGTAGGGCCTGGGCCGGAGAACTGGAGCGACAAGGGCCTCGACGAGTGGATCAAGATCAACGGCATCACGGTCCATCATCCCGCCTGCACAGCAAAGATGGGACCGGCCAGCGATCCGACCGCCGTTGTCGACCCCACGCTCAAAGTGATCGGAGCGCAGGGACTGCGGGTGGTCGACGCCTCGGTCATGCCGGACCTCGTCGGCGGGAACATCAACGCACCGGTGATCATGATCGCGGAGAAGGCAGCCGATCTCATCCGCGGTCGCAAGCTGCTGGAGCCTGTGAAGGTCGGAGCAGCGGTCTGATCCACGGCGGGATGTCGTTGTAGTTGTTCGTTCAGGTGAAACTGCCAACGGGTGGTTCAGAAGTGGAGCACTCGCCCTGGTTCTGATCATTCTCGTTCTGGCAGTGCAGATTTTCATCATCGCGGCGGGTTTCATCCTACCTCGACATTGCGGGCCAACGCGAACTGGACCCGAGCATTGGTCGCTCAAGATCGTTCGGGCTGCCGCTGTCATCGGCGGCCCGACTGTCATCGGTTTCGGAATTCTCGTCCTTGCCTCGGCGGCCCAGTACACCGTGACGTGTGGCGGGTGGGGCGACAGCCAGCCCGTGCCATGCTCATTCGGGAGCCATGCCGACCAGTCGGCATCATGGTCCGCGATGCTGCTGTTCATTCCGGGGCTCGTCGGTGTTTTCGCCGCCAGCATCACCTCGTACCGCCGCTGGATGGATCGTCAGGACGGTTGAGACGCGCCGGCAGCCAGGCTCCTGTACGGGAAGGATATCGATCGCGCGATCATCCTGTCCTCGACACGATGATCCTCCCTAGCTGGGGAGGATGTCGTCGAGATCCTCCTGAAGGCCGAGATGTCCGCGGAGGAGTGTCCTTCGCAAGTTGAGCACAATGCATTACAGGCGCGCGCAGTCCTCAGTGCGTTCGCGATGAGCGCTCGAGAGCCGGACGGCGACCGCACAGTGGTCGGCTGGCGGCATCTGTGAACCGATCAAGAGGCAAGCGCGTAGACACCCCACTTGGTCACGCCAATTCGCTTGGCCAACACCACGACCCAACGGGAGATTGCCTGATGCCTCGTGCGCAGCGATATGCCGGCATCCTGGGCAACATTGCCTTCGGTGTCGTCGTCGTCGGTTTGGTGGCGCCCGCTCGAGCCAGTGGCAGCGGCTGGTCCTGGCCAACCGAATGGCAAGCCGGCGGGATCGTCGTCGGCACGCCGAATTATGAAGGCAGCAGGAACTATCGTGCGATCGGCTTGCCGATCATTGCGCCTGTGGTCAGCGGCGAAAGCCGCGTGCAGGTCAAAGCCCCTGATGACGTGAGGCTCCGCCTAATATCACTGGAGGGGTTCGAGCTCGGTGCTGTCACCGGCTGGCGGTTTGGCCGCGATCAGGATGACGGGGCGCGGCTCAGGGGACTCGGCGATGTCGACGGCGGCCTGGCGCTTGGCGGGTACGCGGCCTACCGCTTCGGAATGGTTTCGGCATTCGCTTCCTACTCTCATCAGGCTACCGGTGACGAGACCGGCGGCCTCTTACGTTTCGGGCTCGAAACGCGAATTCCCATGAGCGGTCGGATGACGCTTACCGCCCTTGGGGGCGCGACGTGGGCTAGCGACGATTACATGCAGTCCTATTTCGGAGTGTCCGCCGCCCAGGCGACCCGCACAGGCCTTTCAGCATACAGCGCCAGCGCCGGCATCAAGGACGTGCATGTCGGGCTCAACGCGGAGTTACCGCTCGCTGATGTCTGGACTTTGCGTCTCACGGGCCGCTACGCGAGGCTCGTCGGCGACGCTGCCGACAGCCCCATCGTCGAACGCCAGGACCAACTCACTGGCGGGGTCGGTCTGACATATAAGTTCTCCCTCGGTCGTTGAGGCGGGCTGTCATATCTGGGGGAGTTTCACTAGCCTCACCGGGGTCAGACCCGCAGGGTCTGACCCCGGTGAGGATTTGAGGACCACGCCGACGGAGATTGACGCTCACTCTCCGCGCGGCTTGCAGAATTGCACATCTCAGGATCAGCGGTTTGTGCGGTGGGGTCAGACCCGTAGGGTCTGACCCCGACTAGCTGGCTCGGACGTTGAGACGGACTGTCGTCCAGGGTGATGTGTGACTATAGACTCTCTCGTGTCCTGTACCGAGAGAGCTGCCGTGCCGATCCTTCCCGATACGATCTTTGCCTTGTCTTCAGCGCCTGGACGCGCGGCGGTTGCGGTGGTCCGCATCTCCGGTCCGCGGGCCAAGGAAGCGCTGGGCAGGCTCGCGGGTCATGTTCCCGAGACCAGGAAGGCCACGCTTAGAACGATCCGGCATCCTTCCACCGGTCAGGACATCGACCGCGCCATCATCCTGTTCTTTGCGGGCCCCTCCTCCTTCACTGGGGAGGATGTCGCCGAGATCCTCCTGCATGGCGGGAAGGCAGTCGTTGCGAGTGTCCTGAACGCATTGGGGACACTTCAGTGCCGCTTGGCGGAACCGGGAGAATTCGCGCGGCGTGCCTTCGATAACGGTAAGATGGATCTCACCGAAGCCGAGGGCATTGCAGATCTGATCGACGCGGAGACGGAGGCGCAGCGTGTCCAGGCGGTTGCGCAGGCTGGCGGGATGCTGCGCCGGCTCTACGACGCCTGGCGCAGCGACGTCCTCGATGCGATGGCGCTTACCGAGGCCGCGATCGATTTCTCGGATGAGGAAGACGTTGCAGCGGATGCTGCTGCACGGGCGCGGGACATCATCGGCGGGCTGGTGGATGCGCTTGCCAAGCATCTCAAGGATGGACGACGCGGAGAGATCCTGCGCGATGGCTTCCGCGTGGTCCTCGCCGGTGCACCCAACGTCGGCAAGTCGAGTTTGCTGAACGCGCTCGCGCGGCGTGATGCGGCGATCGTGTCGTCGGAGGCTGGGACCACGCGCGATGTTATCGAGGTGCGCCTCGATCTTGACGGCTTCCCAGTGATCGTGAGCGATACGGCCGGCATTCGCGACGGCGGCGGGGAGATCGAGCGCGAAGGTATCCGGCGGACGCTGGAGCGCGGGCGGGAGGCGGACCTCGTGCTGTGGGTGAGGGATGCCACGGAGACGGCCGACGAGGTTCCTCGCGCGCTGCTGGAGGCTGGCGCTGCGATCATCCTGGTCGAGAACAAGGTCGATCTCGTTTCGGGAGAAGAGCGCGCGGGCGCGGAATCTCAGGAGCTGCTGCGGGTGTCGGCGGCATCAGGCGCTGGTCTCGGCGCGCTCGTCACGCGGATCGCGATGCTGGCCCGAGAGCGGATCGCGCCGACCGAAAGTCCGGTGCTGACGCAGGCGAGACACCGGGAGGCGCTGGAGGATTGCATGAAGTGTCTCGAGGATCATCTCTCGCAGAATCAGTATGATGCCGAGTTGGCGGCGGAGGATCTGCGGCGGGCCAGTCAGGCTCTCGGGAGGATTACGGGGGTGGTGGATGCGGAAGAAGTTCTTGGCCGGATCTTTGCGCGGTTTTGCATCGGCAAGTGACTTGCCGTCGACGTGAGTATGTCG
>CANJPN010000307.1 GCA_947475855.1 Bradyrhizobiaceae bacterium | reverse complement strand
CATCACGCAGCGATTGCCTGAGCCTTGCGGCTGAACGGGCTCGCCGGGCTTCCAAGCGGCCGAGTGGGGCGAATACGGTGTGAGCATGAAGCCCATCGCCTCGTAGCGGTGCGTAACGTCTTCCAGGTCGCGGGCAATCATGCCGACGTGATTGATGTTGGTGATATCCATGGCCACGTCCTCGAACAGATGGCGCAATTACTCAAATCCTGACGCTGTCATTCGCGTACTATGCGACAGGTGTCGTCGAGGATCATGCAGGCGCGGCTTTCCTTCGTCCAGCGGGGCCACTCGGGAAGCGACGGCGTGGACGGTGTGCCGGTGTGCGCGAAGGCGCCCCAAGCGTCGCGCATTCGGGTTGCAAGTTCGCGATAGCTCGCGAGATCATGGCCCTGCATCATGGCCGCGGGTGGCCATAGATCGAGGTTATCGAACATGAATGGCAGTTCGATACAATGGCAGGCGCCGAAGCGGGCGTCAGGCGTCGGTCGCCATTCGAAGCGATAAACATACGCGGTGCCGCCATTTGTCGTGTGTCCGTCCGCGACTTTGCGAGAGGGCTTTTCGAAGACCGCCCATGTCATCATCGCGGATAGAACTTGCCAGGGCTTCTTCGCCAGGGTGATGCGTTCGGCTGGGAGATCCTCGGCCGCTTTGGCGTAGCCTCCGGCTTCGGCGGCGGGCTTGATCACGCTCTTGCCGGTTTCCGCTACGAGCTTGTCGTCTTGCGCGAGCCAGGCGTGGCCTTCGTCGAGTGTGGAACCGATGAGCATAGGAATGGTTCTGGCTGCGCCTTTGATCACGGCCGAAGCAGGGTTCAGCGGACAGCCAGGACCCGTTATGACGTTCTGGTAGGCAATGGTGCGGTCGCCCTTGGCGGCGATTTCCATTTGCACGGCGCGCTGGGCTTTCACGATTGCGTCCACGGGGAGGGAACGCAGCTTTGCGATGTCGTTGCGGGGGACGCCCGCGAATTCGCAGAAGCGGGTGGAAATCTCGTTGGCGCGCTCCACGCTGAGGCTGCCGGTCGATGCGCTCATCGGGATGGCGTGGGCGACGAGGGCGCGCGAGGCGGGATCTGCGAGCAATGCGAGTACGGAGCCGCCACCGGCGGACTGGCCGCAAATTGTTACGCGTGCGGGATCGCCGCCGAACGCCGCGATGTTGTCCGACACCCAGCGAAGGGCCAGCATCTGATCGAGCAGGCCTCGATTCGCCGCGACGCCGCCGGCTGCTTCCGCTTCAGGCAGGTAGAGGTAGCCCAAAGCGCCGAGGCGATAGTTGACGCCTACGACGACCACGTTGCAGGCGCGAGCCAGATTGCCGCCGTCGTAGAAGGCCTGGTGCGCACCGCCCGACTGATATGCGCCGCCATGCAACCAGTAGATGACCGGGAGTTTTTCGTTGGTGGGAGCCGGTGTCCACACGGTCAACGTTAGGCAGTCCTCGGATTGCTCGAACGGCAGGATGCCCATCACCGCATCGAGGCGCGAGGGGCCTTGCGGGGCGCTGGCACCGGGCTTCGTGCAATCGCGCACTCCGCTCCAGGGGGGATGTGGTGCGGGGGCGGAAAAGCGCAGATCGCCGAGAGGTGGCGCGGCATAGGGCACTGCGCGGAACGTCTTCAGGCCATCGGTTTCGATGCCGCGCACGGCGCCCGTGGTCGTTTGTGCAATGGCTTCCCGCGTCATCGGTCTTTGCTTTTCATTTCGCCCCGTCGTCGACCGGGGCTGTGCCTTGCTTCGAGCACAACCCGGAATCTGAGCGGGGTCAATACATAAGGTTTCAAAGTTGTCGTGGGGTTGTCGATTTTTAGTTTAGGTCTAAAATATTTAGACTTGCACTAGTTCGACGGTTGAGGCATGCTCGGGTTGTTCGTTGGAGGTATCGCTCATGCGTGTTGCTTGCCTCGGCGGCGGTCCGGCCGGTCTGTATTTCGCGATATCGCTGAAGCTGCGCGAGCCCGCGCACCAGATCGACGTGATCGAGCGCAACAAGCCCGACGATACGTTCGGATGGGGCGTGGTCCTCTCCGACCAGACGCTCGACAATCTCGCCGTCAACGATCCCGTCAGCGCCGAAGCGATCCGCGCGGCGTTCGCGTACTGGGACGACGTGGTGATGCACCACAACGGAGTGTCGCTGAGATCGACCGGCCACGGCTTCTGCGGTATCGGCCGCATGCGGCTTTTGAAGATCCTGCAGGCGCGTGCGGCGGAACTCGGCATACGCGTGCTATTCGAGACGGAGGCAGAGCCGGTCAGCGTCTATCAGGCGAAGTACGATCTGGTGGTCGCGGCGGACGGCGTGAACTCTCGGGCGCGGACCGAGCTGCAGAATGTGTTCGAGCCCGATATCGACGTGCGGGCGTGCAAGTACATCTGGCTGGGCACGCACCAAAAGTTCGACGAGGCGTTCACGTTCATCTTCGAGAAGACGGAGCACGGCTGGATCTGGGTGCACGCGTATCAGTTCGATGCCGATACCGCGACGTTCATCGTCGAGTGCTCGGAGGAAACGTGGGTGCGTGCCGGTTTCGACCGGATGGACCTGGCGCAGACCATCGCCGCGTGCGAGCGGATATTCGCCAAGTACCTCGGCGGGCAAGCGCTGATGTCGAACGCGAAACATCTGCGCGGCTCGGCGTGGCTCAATTTCAACCGCGTGTTGTGCGCGCGTTGGAGCCACGACAACGTGGTGCTGCTCGGCGACGCTGCGGCGACGGCGCATTTCTCCATAGGTTCGGGCACGAAGCTTGCGTTCGAGAGTGCGATCGCGCTGGCGAGCTACGTGCATTCGGAGCCGACACTGCGGGCTGCTTTCGCGCGTTACGAGGATGAGCGGCGGCTCGAAGTCCTGAAGCTGCAAAATGCGGCACGCAATTCGATCGAGTGGTTCGAGGAGGTGGAGCGGTATCTCGATCTCGATACGATGCAGCTCTACTATTCGCTGCTGACGCGGTCGCAGCGGATCAGCCACGAGAACCTGCGCGCGCGCGATCCGGCGTGGCTCGCATCGGCAGAACGATGGTTCGAGAAGCACGCGACGGGCAAAGAGCCCGTCAAGGTGCGTCCGCCGATGTTTGTTCCGTTCAGGGTTCGGGACGTCGCGCTCGCCAATCGCGTCGTGGTGTCGCCGATGGCGCAGTATCGCGCGAAGGACGGCGTGCCGGGAGACTGGCACTTCGTGCACTACGCAGAGCGCGCCAAAGGCGGCGCGGGGCTCGTTTTCACTGAAATGACGTGCGTTTCGCCTGCGGGCCGGATCACGCCGGGCTGCACGGGAATGTATGCGGCGGAGCACGAGGCGCAATGGCGGCGCATCGTCGACTTCGTTCACGCGGAGACCGGCGCGAAGATCGCGATGCAGCTTGGGCACGCGGGTCCGAAGGGATCGACGCAGCTCGGCTGGGAGCGGATGGATGCGCCGCTGGCGAGCGGAAACTGGGAATTGATCGCGCCGTCGGCGGTGGCGTGGTCGGCTGCCAATCAGACGCCGCGCGAGATGACGCGGGCGGACATGGACAGCGTGCGCGATCAATTCGTGCAGTCGGCCCGGATGTCGGCGCGTGCAGGGTTCGACTGGCTGGAGCTGCACTATGCGCACGGCTATCTGATGTCGGCGTTCATCACGCCGCTCTCCAACCGCCGAAAAGACACCTACGGCGGCAGTCTCGCCAACCGCATGCGCTTCCCGCTCGAAGTGTTCCATGCGGTGCGCGAGGTCTGGCCGAAGGGCAAGCCGATATCGGTGCGCATTTCCGCCAACGACTGGGTTGGCGCGGATGGCGTCACGCCGGCGGACGGCGTCGAGATCGCACGGATGCTGAAGGCGGCCGGCGTCGACATGATCGATGTTTCCGCGGGGCAGACGACAACGGAAGCAAAGCCGGTTTACGGACGAATGTTCCAGACGCCGTTTTCCGATCGCATCCGCAACG
This sequence comes from Bradyrhizobiaceae bacterium, assembly GCA_947475855.1. Classification (GTDB taxonomy): domain Bacteria; phylum Pseudomonadota; class Alphaproteobacteria; order Rhizobiales; family Hyphomicrobiaceae; genus CAMDPA01. The sequence continues at coordinate 3,448 of CANJPN010000307.1, read as the reverse complement.
AGGCGGGCATCGCGACGCTGGCGGTGGGCAACATCACCGATGCCGATCAAATCAATTCGATATTGCTCGCGGGCCGCGCGGATCTGGTTTGTCTCGCGCGTCCGCATCTCGCAAATCCGTACTGGACGCTGCATGCAGCCGCCGAACTCGGGTACGAGGGGGCGTCGTGGCCGCTGCCATATCTGGCGGGCAGGGATCAATTGCGCCGGCTGCGTTCGCGCGCAGATTTACAACACGTGAAGGTGTGATGAGCTTATTCGATGGACGTCATGCCTTGATTACGGGTGGTGGCACCGGGATCGGAGCTGCCATTGCCGAGGCTCTGGGTTCAAGCGGTGTGCGGCTGTCAATCGCGGGGCGCCGTCGTGCGCAGCTGGAAGCGACGGCAGCGCGGGTCCCGGGCACGTGTGTCATCGAAGCCGACGTAACGCGCGAGACAGACTGTACGGCGATGATCGAAGCCGCACATGCCGCGCATGGGCCTTTGGACGTTGTGATCGCGAACGCGGGGGCGGCAGAGAGCGGTCCTGTCGGTCGCATCGAGCTCGATCACTGGCAGCGGATGCTCGACGTGAACCTGACGGGCGCATTTCTCACGGTGAGGGCGGCGCTTCCGGATCTTATGCGTTCCACGAGTTCCGATGATGGGCGGCGGATCGTATTCGTGTCTTCGACGGCGGGGCTGAAGGGATATCCCTACGTGGCTGCTTATTGCGCGGCGAAGCACGGAGTCGTTGGACTTGCGCGTGCCATGGCGGTCGAATTGGCAAGGACTGGCGTTACCGTCAACGCGGTTTGTCCCGGCTTCACGGAGACGCCTCTTCTTGACGCTTCTATCGCGAACATCGTCGCGAAGAGCGGGCGCAGTGCGGAAGACGCGCGCGCAACTCTGACGGCCGGGAACCCCCAGGGGCGTTTCGTGAAGCCCGAGGAAGTCGCGGCTTCGGTGCTGTGGTTGTGTTCGCGAGCGTCGGCTTCGGTAACGGGCCAGGCCATCTCGATTTCCGGGGGCGAAGTATGACGGTGGGGGTGTCCGAGACGCAGCGGGGGCGGCGCAAGACTCCGCTGGGAACGGCTTCGCACGAGCGGTTGCGGCTGTGGCTGCGTCTGCTGCGGGCATCGCGGGGAATCGAATCGGAGCTGCGCGAGCGGTTGCGTGTCACCTTCGATATTACGCTGCCGCAGTTCGACGTGCTGGCCGCGCTCGAGCGGCGCGACGACGGCATCAGCATGACGGAGCTGTCGCGCTACCTGATGGTTTCGAACGGCAACGTCACGGGCATCGTCGACAGGCTCGTCGAGGACGGTTTGGTGGAGCGTCTGGCGATGCCGGGCGACAGGCGGACGACGCGCGTCAAGCTTACGAACAGGGGCGCACGGGACTTCGCCATCATGGCCAGCGTGCACGAAAGCTGGGTGGACGAACTGCTCGGCCTCTACAACAGGACCGAAGTCGCAGAGTTGATCGGCAGGCTCGACGGTCTCGTCGATCAATTGCGCGGCAAGAGCGCCGCGGTGGCAGCTCCGATCAAGAGGAGGCAGCGAAAATGATAGCGGCCGATTTCAAGCCCCGGCATTTCAGTTGGCAACGGGAAGGCACGGTCGCGATCATCCGACTGACCCGGCCCGACCGCAAAAACCCGCTCACGTTCGAATCCTACGCCGAGCTGCGCGATACGTTCCGCGCGCTGGTCTACACCGACGACGTGAAGACGGTCGTGTTCGCCGCGAGCGGGGGCAACTTCTGCTCGGGCGGGGACGTGCACGAGATCATCAAGCCGCTGCTCGATCGCGACATGAAGGGGTTGCTCGCGTTCACGCGGATGACCGGTGATCTCATCAAGGCGATGCGCAACTGTCCGCAGCCGATCGTTTCGGCTGTCGACGGCGTGTGCGTCGGCGCGGGGGCGATGATCGCGCTCGCCTCCGACATCCGGCTCGGCACGCCGGAGGCGAAGACGGCGTTCCTGTTCACACGCGTCGGGCTCGCAGGTTGCGACATGGGCGCATGCGCGATGCTGCCTCGGGTCATCGGGCAGGGGCGGGCGTCGGAGCTGCTGTTCTCGGGCCGGACGATGTCGGCGGAAGAAGGCGAGCGGTGGGGCTTCTTCAATCGGCTCGTGCCGGGAGAGGCGATCGAGAAGGAAGCGATCGCGCTCGCGACTACGCTGGCGGCGGGGCCAACGTTTGCGCATGGCATCACGAAGACCCAGCTCAATCAGGAGTGGTCGATGTCGCTGGAGCAGGCGATCGAAGCCGAAGCGCAGGCGCAGGCGATCTGCATGCAGACGGCTGACTTCGGCCGTGCCTACGAAGCCTTCGCGGCAAAGCAGCGGCCGGTGTTCAAGGGAGATTGAGCCGTGGCCGACAAGACTTTTCTGGATTGGCCATTTTTCGAGGCGCGTCATCGTGCGCTCGCTATGGCGCTCGACCAGTGGGCGGAGGAAAAGCTGGGGGCGGTCGATCACGGCGATGTCGATGCTGCGTGCCGGCAGATCGTTGCGATGCTCGGTCGTGATGGATGGTTGGAGCACAGTGCGCCCGATCCGGAGCAAGGTAATGCCAAGCTCGACGTGCGGACGCTCGCGATCATCCGCGAAACGCTGGCGCGGCATGAGGGGCTGGCGGATTTCAGTTTCGCGATGCAGGGCCTCGGTGCGGGGCCGATTTCGCTGTTCGGTACGCCGGAGCAGCGCAGGACTTGGCTTGTGCAGACGCGAAAAGGCGAGGCGATCTCTGCATTCGCGCTGAGCGAACCGGCTTCGGGTTCGGACGTCGCCAACATCTCAACCACGGCGCGGCGTGACGGCGGCGACTATGTGATCGACGGCGAGAAGACTTGGATTTCGAATGGCGGTATTGCGGACATCTATGTGGTGTTTGCGCGGACGGGCGAAGGACCGGGCGCAAAGGGACTTTCCGCATTTATCGTGCCTGCCGCTGCCAGCGGACTGGACATTGCTGAGCGCATCGAGGTGATTGCGCCGCATCCATTGGCGCGTTTGCGTTTCCAAAACTGCCGCGTTCCCGCGTCCAATATGATCGGGAAGCCCGGCGAAGGTTTCAGGATCGCGATGGCGACGCTCGACGTGTTCCGCTGCACGGTCGGCGCGGCGGCGCTCGGTTTCGCGCGGCGGGCGCTCGAGGAAGCTGCTTCGCGCGCGGCCAACCGGCACTTGTTCGGTGCGCCGCTGGGTTCACTGCAGATGGTGCAAGGGCATCTCGCCGACATGGCGGTCGATGTCGATGCGTCCGCCTTGCTCGTCTATCGCGCCGCCTGGACAAAGGATCAGGGGGCTGCCCGCGTAACGCGCGAGGCGGCGATGGCAAAGCTCTATGCAACCGAAGCCGCGCAGCGCGTGATCGACGCGGCCGTGCAGCTTCACGGTGGCGATGGTGTGCGCTCCGGCCATCCGGTCGAGAAGCTTTATCGAGAGATCCGTGCGCT
>CANJPN010000306.1 GCA_947475855.1 Bradyrhizobiaceae bacterium | reverse complement strand
GTGGATTGCGACCGAGCCGAGGGCGATGGCGGCGGCGAGGATGCGGAGGCTTGCGGGGCTGTTGAACATTGGGTCTCTCCCGAGGGCTTGGTTTGCTGCGTTGTCGCTGCTGTTGTGAGACCAAGATGCGCCAGCTCCAGGCTTCGCGCTGTCCCGCGCGTGACAGGGAAACGTAAAATGGGGACACCCGCATTCTCCCGGCGCCACACTCGGTTGAACTTTCGGCCCTCCTGGCTCCCCCACCACTTGGGGTCCGCCCCTCCACTGCCATCTTCGGGCGCGGGAGAGGTCAGAAAGAACCCGAGCCCGGCGTTCGACAAAGTTCCACCCCGTCATCCTCGACCTTGCGAGACCTTCGCCCGAGCGAGCGTCGGGGATCAGCGCCGGTGGGACGGGCGTTACGGACGCAAACGGACCACGGAGACTGGGGCCGCCCCCTGCGACTGCGACGCCGGCAACGGTGGTCGCTCTGCGGGTGCCTCGATAGCAAGTGGTGCCGAGTCAGCGATGACACCGGCAACACCCCGTCGCGGCCTCTTCCGCAAATCGCCGCCGACGGGGCGCCCCCCTATGAAGCAGGGCCTCCCAAACCAACAGTTCGATCCTGCGAGCGACAATGTGTCGGAACGCGAAAGCCGCCGCTGGACGCAAATGCCACTTCCGCTTAGCTTCGCTTCCGAACGAGGCGCCCCCAAGCCCCGCCGGACAAGGAGAGTAGAAATGGCCGCACACCGCGACGGCGATCCGGACAACACCCACCTGTCCTCCGCCCGTGAGCCCGGCCGTGGCTATCATGACATCGGCGGCCTGCCGGCGGGTCCCGTCGAGCAGGACATGACGGAGACCCGGCCCTGGGAGAAACTGTCGGTCGTGCTCGGCAATTCCCTCGGGATAAAGGGCGCGAAGCTCGTCAGGACCGACGAAGTCCGCCGCACCCGCGAGGAACTCGGCGTCGACCTCTACAACGAGCTCGGCTACTTCGAGCGAGGCACAGCCTCCCTCGCCACGCTGTTGATCGAGAAGGGCATTCTCGACAAGGACGAACTCGAAGCGAGGATGGCCGCAATTGCCGAACGCATGGCGGAGGAAGGCCGATGAGCGCAACCGAGACCGCACCCTTCCAGCCCCTCGCCTTTCAGCCGGGTGACCGCGTTGCAATAGCGCGCGTGAACCCGCCCGGCCACCGCCGCACGCCATTCTATGTCCGCGGCAAGATCGGCGTCATCGAACGCGCCTGCGGCGAATTCCTCAACCCGGAGGAGCTCGGCTACGGCTTCACCGGACAGCCCCGCCGCCGCCTGTATCGCGTACGCTTTCGCCAGCACGACATCTGGCCGGCCTATCGCGGCAGCACCGGCGACACCATCGACGTCGACATCTACGAGCATTGGCTGAGCCACCTCCCGGATTGATACAGTCCAGACTGAAAACGAGACGAGGACGCCGCAGATGAGCGGAAACCACGACCACGACCATTCCCATGGCCACGATCACGACCACCCCGGCGTGAAGCCGGAGGACACCTCGGCTCCCGGCCGCTACGAGCTTATGACTCTTGCAATGCAGGAACTGCTGATCGAGAAAGGCATCCTGACCCCCGAAAAGATCCGCCGCGGTATTGAAGCACTCGATTCATGGCAGCCCTCGCGCGGCGCGGCCGTGGTGGCCCGCGCCTGGACCGATCCCGCGTTCAAGGCCGAACTGCTGGCGGACGGCAATGCCGCGGTATCCCGGTTCGGCGTCGATATGGGCGAGGCAAAGCTCACCGTCGTCGAAAGCACGAGCAACGTTCACAACGTCATCGTCTGCACGCTGTGCTCGTGCTACCCGCGCGGCCTCCTCGGCCTGCCGCCCGACTGGTATCGTTCCAAGCGCTACCGGGCACGCATCGTCTCCGAGCCGCGCAAGGTCCTCGCCGAATTCGGCACCGTGATCGCCGACGACGTCGCGGTCCGCGTGCACGACAGCCTCGCAGACCTCCGCTATCTCGTCCTGCCCAAGCGCCCGGCCGGCACCGAGGGCTGGAGCGAAGAAAAGCTGGCGTCGATCGTGACCCGCGACAGCATGGTCGGCGTTGCGGTCCCCATGCCTTCCGCCACCTGAAGGATCGTTCCCAGGCACACTATCGAGAACTCGGCACCAGCAGAAAGCACAACGGTATGACGACATTGGTCATCGGCGCGGGCCTGATCGGCTCGCAGATCGCACGCATCCTCGTCGAGCGCGGCGAGAAACCCGTATTGATGGATCACGCCGCCCAGACCAAGGCGATCGGCGAGATCGTCGACCTGAACCGTGTCACCATGATCCAAGGCGACGTCCTACGGCCCCTGTCGATCGTCGATGCGCTCCGCGCCCATTCGATCACGCGCATCGCCCACACCGCCGCCAATCCATTGCTGACCCTTGGCGCGCAAAAAGATCCCTATTCCGCGATCAACCTGAACATCATGGGCACCGTGAACGTGCTCGAAGCGGCCCGCGTCACCGGCGTGAAGCGCGTCGTCGTATCGAGCTCCAGCGTCCTCAATCACTATCTCGAAGGCGGCGAAGACCAGGGCGAGTTCGGTCGCGAGGAAGCCTTCCCCCGCCCGACGACGTTCTACTCGGCGACCAAGCAGGCGGTCGAAAGCCTGGGTCTCAACTATGCACGTTTCTGCGGAATAGAATTCGCTGGCCTGCGCTATGGCGCCGTCTTCGGCCCTTGGAGCGGCGCCGGCGGTGGCGGCCCATCCAACATCGTCCGCGAGGCCATGCGCCGGGCGCTTGCCGGCCAAGAAGCCCTGGTGCCGCCGGGCGCGATGGAATGGGTCTATTCGAAAGATGCAGCCGGTGGCACCGTGCTCGCGCTCGAAGCCAAGGATCTCGGCAACCGCATCTTCAACATCACGATGGGGTCGCTGACCACGCCGAGCGACATGGCAACGGCATTCGCAGCCGCCGTGCCGGGTGCGAAGGTTAAGTTCGAAGCTCCAGCAGGAGCCGGCATCTCCCTGTCGAACAGGGACAACGGCGCCGATCTCTCTCGCGCGAATCGCAACCTCGGCTACGAGCCGAAGTTCAGGTTGCACGATGCCGTGAAGGATCTCGCCGACTGGATGCGCCGCAATCCATCCTAGGGCTTGATCTTTCTAATGTAGAAAGCTCATCAGCTCGCGCCGCTGACGTCGCTCAAGATTCGCCCGACTTGGACACGATCGGCAGCGCTGAGCGGGCTCTGTGGCGGTACGGGGTCGCCGACGTCATAACCCTGCAGCTCCAGCCCGGCCTTGATGCAGCCTGCAAGATTGAACCGGGCGAATGCCTCGTTCACGCGCCACAGCCGCCGTTGCAGTATCATCGCCTCCGCCCAGCGTCCCGCGCGGCAGTGCTCATAGAGAGCGACGCTCGGGCCCGGAATGAGGCACGCAGGCCCCGCCATCCAGCCGACGCCGCCGATCATCATCACCGCGGCCGGTATATGCGCCGACGCGGAGAACACGCCGAGCTTGTGGCCGCAGCGATTCATGATCGACAGCAGGCGGCCGGTGTTCGTCGATGCGTCCTTGATGAAACGGATGCGTGGGTGCTCTGCAAGCCGCGCGATAACGTCGAGCGAAAGGTCAGAGCGCTGGAACTGCGGGTTTGTATAAAGAACCACCGGAATGTCGACCGCATCGGCAATTGCCCGGAAGTAGCTCTCGACCTGCGTTTCAGAGAGCGGAAAATAAGCCTCGAGGATTGCCAGGATGCCATCCGCGCCGAGCCGCTGATAAGCCAGCGCCTGCACCACGGCATCGCTCGTCGACGTAGATGCCACACCCGCGACGACAGGCACTCGCTTGCCCGCCGCTTCCACTGTAGCCCGCACCACGGCCTCGCGCTGCTGCGCGCTCAGATAGGCAAATTCGCCCGTGGAACCCAGCGGCGTTACCCCATGCACGCCTTTGCCGATCAAATCGCAGACGAGTTGGCCCAATACATCGGCTTTGACCCTCCCGTCCCGCCCGACCGGCGACACCAAATACGGATAGACGCCATGAAAATCAGGCACGATCGAACACCTCCGGCCGACTTCGTCTCAAGCACCACGCTGGCGGCGCATCTCCGCCAGATGCGGAAATTGCTCTGTGAGCAACGATCCAGGATAGTACGTCGGCCGAAACGATGCTTGCATCTTGATCAGTGCGAACCACCGGACCACCACCGGCACTTTCGCCCAGAGATGATCTAGTTTTAGATCCTCGAGCCGCACCAATGTCGGCATCAACGCTATGTCCGCAAGTGTGAGCTGCTTGCCCATCAGAAACGGGCCGCCGCTCTCGCCGATCCACATCTCCATCCGCTCGACCGTGCGCGCCACGCGTCCAAGCGCCTCGTCCATATCCTTTTGCGGGAAACCCTTCTGGCCCATCGCCAGCATGAACTCCTTGCGCAGCGGCTTCGACTCCGCGAACGCAAGAAACTCCGCTTCCGTCATCTTCTGGAAGCGCGGCAGAAACGCGATATTGAATGTTGGAACACGAATGGCCGCTGCCGGCATCTCGTCGATGTAGCGCATCATGGTGCGCATCCGCGCCAGCGCCTTGAGATCCCGCGGGCGAAACGGATGCGGTGTCGGATAGCACTCGTCCAGATATTCAATGATGACGGATGAATCTATGATCGCAACACCATCGTGAACGAGCGAGGGCACGACGCCATTCGGGTTTATCGCGATATACTCCGGGCGGAGCTGGTCGCCTTCGAGGAGATTGAGCTTGTGCTCGGTGAAGTCCAATCCCTTGGCGTTCAGCACGTACCGAACCCGTTGGCTGCACGTCGACTGAGGCGCGTTGTAGAGCACAATAGACATGGATCTTTGCCGCCCGCTCGAGTGGGATCGAAAAGTTGGTATCGACCTTACACTCGCCCCAGATGGCTGGCCACACACCTTACTTGTTTTCGGTTGAAACCGGTTGCTTGCGCATCAACTCGTCGATACGGGCCCGCTCCTTCTGGAACTCGGCCAGAAGCTTGCCCGTGAGCGGGCGCTCACGCGGAACCTGGATCGAAAGGGGATCGACGGGCCGGTTGTTGACGTGGATCTCGAAATGCAGATGCGGTCCTGCCGACAGGCCCGTATTCCCGATGAAGCCGATGATCTCGCCCTGCCGTACCCGTGTCCCCTCCTGCAGTCTCGCTGCGTAGCGGCTCATATGCGCGTAGCTGGACTGGTACCCGTTGGCATGTTGAATGCGTATGAAGTTACCGAACTCGCCCTTGTATTTCGCCTCTTCCACGACACCGTTTCCGGCTGCCAGAATTGGCGTACCAACCGGCGCCGACCAGTCGATACCATTGTGCGATCGCACGAACCGCAGGATGGGATGCATGCGCGCGCCGAAACCCGAGGCGAGCCGGACGTTCTCTCCCCGCACCGGCCGGCGCAACAAGAACTTCTTCGAGTTGTTGCCATTGTCGTCGAAGTAATCAACTTGGCCGTCAGGTGTGCGATATCGCCAATATCGATAGGCTTCGCCCCCAGTCGACATCGCAGTGAACAAGAGGTCCCCAAGCGTCAGCTCCGGGCCTGCCTCCTCGCGAACGTCGAAGAAGAACTCGGCAAAATCGCCGCTACTTATCGGCCGCCTGAAATCCGTATCGTACGCATGAACCCTGAGCTTCTGCGTGATCGTCAGAGACGGTATGCCCATCATCAGCGCCGCGTCATAGAGCGAAGCGTAGATGCTCGATCCTTGCGGCGTATCATTCTCCTGCATCGCCGCCCGCACGATCGAAGACGTGAACGCCTTTGTACTTGCTTCGAAATCCCCCGCGGCATTGCGCGTCACTGAAACCCGATGCTCTCCTCCATCGCCGAACAGACTGAACCGCGCGGGTTCATCACCCGCCCGTGTCAGCGAAGGCACCATCGTGACATGGAGCTGCATGCCAGGCGTAACCTGGCTTTCCGCCATGACCTGCCGCATCGCTGCCAGCATTTGGCGGACTTGCACGACATCGCCACCGAAATTCGTATTTCGCAGAACCCGATCGAGCGTCTCGCCGCGCTGCATGGTGTGCACGCGTTGAACTTGACGCTCGAGGTTCTCGGTCGCCGAATGCAGTTGTGGCCGCTTGCGCCGCAAAATCGTGGTGTTCGGCACCGCTTCAGGTGTCAATCCTTGTCCAAATCCGCCAGAAGATGCGGTTCCCGCCGACTGCGCTTGGGCCCGCGCCAGGATCTCCTCTGCTTCGAACTGCGCGGCAATCTCCGCGACTTCCTGAGGCTCGAGCTCGATCCCATCGTCGAAAACGGCGGTTCCCCCAATCAGTTGATCCATGACCTGGAAACGAAAATCCAACCGTGGCCCCGATGCATGCGCATTGTCTCGATCTGCCCCTTGATTCCCATACAGAGCAATCGGATTGAACGCCGGGATCACATCGGAATTGCGCGACGAAACAGGCTGGAGACGCGTGACGATCCGAACATAAGGCCGGATCTGATTGTACGGCCTGCCATTTCGACGGACCTGGATCTGTTCATGGATGACCTGCCGAACCGTAGGCGCACCCGCCGCAGGCTGCATCCGGTCCGAATGCGGTACCGCCCAACGCGGTCCTTCTCCACTTTGGCCACCCACAGAGGAAGCACCACCGCGAAACGGTCCTTCCCGCAGCCTGGTGAGAACAGTGGGAACGTCGATCCCCGCTTCGCGCGCGTCGAGCGAGCCGAAAATCACGACACCGATCGCAAGCGCGCCAACCATGGCAGCAAGACAGGTGCTCAACATCCAGCGGAAACGGCCGCTGCGACGCTGATCGGCATGATCCAGATCGTAAATCCCGGAGCGCGACTTGCGCCCACGCCCGCCATAGACCTGGGACAACCCGCGCGCACCGGCATTCAGCCGCGCCAACCGCGGCCGCGCTAGCGGTGCATGCCGTCGATTGTCCACCACGGTGGCTCGAGCCCCCCCCGAGAACTCAGCGGTCGCCACAAGGAAGCGTGGCCATATCCAGACCATAGCTCCTAACACGGCAACATTGAGGTAACCGACCACGAAGATCGACGCATCCCGCCCCGATTGTCGCAGTTCCGTCGCACATCGACCTGTCACAAAACCCTGTCTTAGTCCCTCCAACGGTCTCGAAGGCGACGAGACCTGTGGTTCCACGCATGGCTTCCTGCGTCATAACCTCATGGAGCCACTACATTTTCGATCGAAACCAGTCCAATGCAGAGGATCCGAGTGGTGCACAAATGGGGCTGGGCGGGCCGCATCGCGAACATCGGCGGCAGTCGTCCCCACAATGACAAAACCTTGTCCCAACCCCGGAAAAATCCCGGAAACATGCCGATTCCCCACAGGCCAAGAGGGGCGCGTCCCAGGACGTGGTGTACGAGGCGGGGGAGGCAAGGGGCCCCGCGGCGTTGCGCGTAGGGAGGCCGTAGGCCGACCGGAGAGCAACGCCGCGGGGCGCC
>CANJPN010000305.1 GCA_947475855.1 Bradyrhizobiaceae bacterium | reverse complement strand
TCGCGCCGCTACATGAGCCTGGAAACGATGGCCGGCTTCTGCGATGATGCCACCGTCAGGCCGCCGGCAATCCCGGCCGCCTGACAATCCGAGCCGCGGCGCTCCGGATCATGCCTGTGGGCTTACACCACGTGTTGGGGCACTACCTACAAGCGTGGTCGGAGTTCGGGTGAAATGGCAGCAAGGCTGAGGCGTGACATTCGCGGGCGGACCAGCGGTTCCCGTCGCGACAGTACGAAACCTCCCGGAAAGGCCTGGTCGCGAGCGGCGCTGGCCGCTGCGAAGGCATGCGGCATCGTGAAGATTGCACGATCTCAAGGGGCGGGCGGACGGCGGTCTCAATCGATCGCGCGTGCAGTCAGGGCCTATTATCTTGGCTAGGGCGGCCGACGCCAAGGCGGCGAGAGGTCCAGCACTCGAGGCCGATGGGCCGAACGGGCAGGTGTTCATCAACTGTCCGTTCGACGACTACCTGCCTTGCTTCGAAGCATTGCTGTTTGCCATCACCATTTCCGGCTATCGCGTGCGCTGCGCCCTCGAGGACAGCGACGGTGGCGATATACGGTTCGCCAAGTTGTGCCGACTGATCGAGGACAGCGATGACACCATCCATGATCTGTCGCGAACCGAAGCTGGCAGGATGGGACTGCCGCGGTTCAACATGCCGTTCGAGCTCGGGTTGGCGATGGGCGCGCGGCAATTCGGCGGCGGCAGGCAGAGGACGAAGCGCGCATGCATCATGGTCGCGATTGATTTCGCTCTGCCGCGATATCTGTCGGATTTGGCCGGCAGCGATCCCGCTGCACATCGCGACGACCCTCACGAGGTGATCCGAATCGTCAGAGGGCATCTGCATCGTACGCCGTCAGGGAGCGGGTTGCCGGGGGCGGCGCACATGATCGAATTGTTCGAGCGGTTCCGGGGCGACGTGCCGTTTCTCGCCCGGCAAGCGCGACTGACGGTCGAAGAGGCCCATGCGCGGCTGGGTTATCGCAACTACATGGATCTGCTGCGCGGCTTCTGCGAGGCGATCCCGGGCGTGGCGAGCCGTTTCGGTAATTGACCGAAGTTCAGTCACGGGTGGCGTGCATTTTTCGCGAAGAAAGGCCGTATTTTGATTGGTGGGCGGATCAATGTTCACCGGATTTTTGTTCAAAGGTGGTCAACTAGGCGCTTGGAACTGCATGAAGAAGTGCGGAGGGTGGCATGAGCGCGCCGACAAACAGCGAAGCAAAAGTCGTTCATTGGTCGAGCCGCCTGAAGTGCAACGGCGCCAAATCCACGTCGGAAGCTGCCGGATCGGATGCCAACAAGCGCTGGGCCACCCGGAAGCCATCAGCAATATCAGCTTACATTTATGCCGATCGCATGCCGGAAGGTCTGGCTTGCGTGATCCGCGACACTTCTTCGTCGGGGGCGAGGCTACAACTCGCCGACAAAAGCAGCGCGGTCACCGTGGACGACCTGCCGGAAAGTTTCAGGATCGTCGTCATGCGGAGCCGGGAATACACGTCTGTCCAGTGCAAGGTCATGCGACGTCACGGCGACAGTCTCGGTATCCGTTATACGAGCCAGTTCCAAACAGTGGCGAAGCCGCAGCGGCGACTGGGCTCTGCGTCGGCGAAGCGCTGAGTTCGCGGCGGTGGCTGCGGGTGGCCACCACTGCCGGATCACCAGTTCAGGGCGATCAACGAGACGCCAACCGCGAACAGCAGCGATATCACGACACGATCGAAGCGGCGGTCATCGAGGCGGCGGTAGGCGAAGGTGCCGAGGCGGACTCCGATGAAGGTGGCCGGCACGCAGAGAAGCAGCGAGATCCAGAAGGCTCGCGGCAGGAGGCCTGCGATCGCGCTCGATAGAACAGTGGCGAACAGGATCGTGAAATTGAAGGTCTGAAACAGTGCGCGTTTTTCGTCGCGCGACCACGGCTTGAAGGTGGCCCAGATGATCGGGAGTGGTCCGGAAAGGCCGGCAAGACCGCTCATGATGCCTCCGCCAAAACCAACCGCCATGTCCGCCAGCAAGCCGCCGCGCGTGGAAATTCCGGTTCGGGCGAGGCGGGCGGACAGCAACTGGAAGCCGCAATATACGACGAGGATTGCACCGACACCCAGCTTGAACTGGCGGACATCGATCATCGGCAGCAGCCAGGTGCCTACGGGGACGCCGACCAGGCCGGGGATGACGAACGTCGCCACGCGCCGCCATTCGATGGCGTGCCAGATGTGATGAAGAGTCTGGATCTGGCCGGAGACGCCGGCTGCGGCTCCGAGCGCGCCAGCCATCGGTGGCGGCATGATCTGGACCCAAACCGGAACGGCCGTCAGTGCCGTGCCGAAGCCGGTCAAGCCGTTGGTGAAGCCTCCCAGCAGGGCGCCGAGCAGCAGCAGTGCAATTTCATTCGCGGTGAAGCTCACGATGGGGGCTTCCTCACCGCGAAAACAGCGCCTGGCCGGAGTTGTAGTGGCGCGGATGGCACAGTTGTGGCTCGATGGCTTGAAACAGAAAGGCGGAAAACCATATTACCAATGACGGCGAGTGGGTGCCCCTGGGGCCCGCGCCGGCCGGATGCCCGAAAGGGGTTCGTCTTCTTGGTTGTGCAGGTCGCTTCTTTAGAGGGCCTTGGAATATGGCACGCATGTCTCTGCTGTCGAGCCCCTTGCTGCTCGGCTTCGACGAAATAGAGCGGTTGGTCGACCGCTTCGGAAAGGGTGCCAGCGAGGGCTACCCGCCATACAACATCGAGCGCTTGAAAGCGTCCGAGCAGGGCGTCGAGACCCTGCGTATCACGCTGGCCGTTGCCGGGTTCACCCGCGACCAGCTCGAGATCACGCTCGAAGACAAGCAACTCAGCGTTCGCGGTAAGCAGATCGACGAACAAGATCGCGAGTATCTCTATCGCGGGATCGCTGCCCGGCAATTTCATCGGACGTTCGTTCTGGCCGATGGTATCGAGGTTCGATCCGCTGATCTCGACAGTGGGCTGTTGATGATCGATCTCGTCCGCCTCGAGCCTCAGAAAATGGTGCGCACGATCTCAATCGGCAATCCGGTGAAGCCACCGTGACCGAAGCCGACTGCGGAATACCCACTGTTTCGGATGGCCTGTTTTTCGGCTGTGACCGAAAAAACCCCAATGCGGCCAAACTGCCTCACTAGAATCAGCGTATAAGGGTTCGGCACGCGGATTACATGGCAGCCCGCTTCCCCCATAGGAGTAGCGTCATGAAGGAATCAAGGCGTAGCATGACCAAGCGCTCTCGGATCACTCCAAGAGACTTGGAAGGCGTAATGAGCCAACGCGAGTTGGCTGCGCTCGGCGGTGGCAAGGTTGCCTATATCAAGGCTTTGTCGTCCGATGAAGCGAAGGAAATGTATCCGGCGATCGATGATCTGCCGCCGGGCATTCAGTTGTTCGCCCTTCAGGCAGCGGATGGAACACCTATCGCGCTGACCGATTCACTTCAGGCCGCGATGGGTCACGCCATTGGTGACGAGCTGGAACTTGCCGCATTGCATTGAATGTGTGGAATTCAGAGCGGCAGTCTTCACGTTGCGAGACAAAATGAATTGGGGGCGGCCAGTGTCTGGCTGCCCCTTTTCATCGCGCCGGCTCACTGTTGCTTCAAGGGTTCGATGATCGGGGCCGGAGGAGGGGCAGGGATCGAATTCTGAGGTGCGCCGAACGGATTGCCGCCGGACGTGCCGAATGACGGGGCGCCTGACCCGAACGACGGCGGCGTGATCTGAATCTCGATCTTGGTTCCGTCCTGCTTTGGCTTGTCGATGAAGTAGGTCACCGACTTAGGCCAGAGGATCAGAATGGCGCAGAGTACGAGTTGCAGGCCCACCCATGGGATTGCGCCCCAATAGATGTCGGAACTCTTGACTTCCTTGGGCGCGATGCCGCGCAGGTAGAACAGCGCGAAGCCGAATGGTGGATGCATGAAGCTGGTCTGCATGTTCGCGCCGAGCAGCACGCCGAACCAGATCAAGTCTATGCCCAGCTTTTCGGCTGCCGGAGCCAGAAGCGGAATGATGATGAAGGCGATCTCGAAGAAATCCAGGAAGAATGCGAGGACGAAAACGAACATGTTCACGAAAATGAGGAAGCCGACCTGACCACCGGGGAGCGAGGTCAGCATGCCCTCGATCCATTCCTTGCCGCCAATGCCCTGGAAAACGAGGCTGAATATCCGGCTGCCGATGAGGATGAACACGACCATCGACGTGATCCGCATGGTGACTTCCATGCCCTGGATCATCAGTGGCCACGAGAACCGTCCGTTCATCCAGGCAAGCACGATCGCGCCGACGACGCCCATCGCGCCTGCTTCCGTTGGGGTCGCGAGGCCCATGAAGATCGTACCGAGCACCAGGAAGATCAAGACGAGCGAAGGCACCATTCCCTTCGTGCATTTCCAGATCAGCGGCCAACCCCTGAGTGTGCGTGCCTCAGGCGGAAGCGCCGGCACCGCTTCGGGCCAGATCATGGTGACGATCCAGACCCAGACGCAGAACAAGCCGATCTGGATGAAACTCGGCCCGATAGCACCGAGGTACATGTCCCCGACGGACTTGCCGAGTTGATCGGAAAGGACGACCAGGACAAGCGAGGGCGGCACGAGCTGCGTCACGGTCCCGGCCGCCGCGATGACGCCAGTGGCGTGGCGGATCGAGTAGCCGTACTTCATCATGACGGGCAGCGCGATCATGCCCATGGCGATGACGGAAGCCGCGACCGTGCCCGTAATCGCACCCAGCACCGCGCCGACGATGATGACGGCGTAAGACAGGCCGCCGCGCAGTCCGCCGAAGAGCTGGCCGAAGCCTTCCAGCAGGTCTTCGGCAAGGCCTGAGCGTTCGAGGATCGCGCCCATCAAGGTGAAGAAAGGGATCGCAAGCAGCAGATCGTTCGAGATCACAGAGTACAGTTGATAGGTGAGATTGCCCATGAAGTCGGGCCGAATAAGCCCGAGCTCGATACCGACGAGGCTGAAACCCAGGCCAATCGCGGCGATCGAGAAGGCTGCTGGATAACCGACACCCATCCCGACGATGAGGCCGACGAACATCAATGGTGCCAGGTTGTGCTTGAGCAGCTCGGTCATTGCAGCGGCTTCTCGTAGGCGTGCTCCCGCACGTAATCCGTTGTCAGGGCTGCAATGCACTTGATGATTTCCGAGATGCCCTGCAGCAGCACCAGGAAAAAGCCCACGGGGAGGAGCAGTTTAACGGGCCAGCGTACCAGGCCGCCGGCGTTCTGCGAGGTCTCGTTGTTGGCCCAGGCTTCGAGGAACCAGGGCCAGGTGAAATAGATCAGGACCACGCACATCGGCACGAGACAGAAGGCGGCGCCGAAGAGGTCGATCCAGGTGCGCGTGCGTTCCGAAACCCAACCGTAGAACAAGTCCACGCGGACGTGCTCGTTGACCTTCAAGGTGTGCCCGGCGCCCAGCAACACGAGGGCTGCGAACATGTACCACTGCGCTTCGAGGAAGCTGTTGGAATTGTTGCCGTACCAGCGCAGCAGCGTTTGCAGCCAGGGAAACGCCCGGCCTTCGTCGGTCAGCGAGACGATTGTGCCGATGGAATAGCGGAAGGCGGCGTTGAACGCACTGACGAGCGAGGCGATCAGTACGAGCCAGACGGCAATCCTGCTGATGGACCGGTTGAGGCGATCGATCGCGCCACTCACGGCGAGAAAGCCGTGGACGAGCGTCCGCTCCCTTTGCACTGTAACCATGTCGAGCCCGGTTGCTGCACGCCGCGGCGGCGTCTCGTCGAGATCAACCGGCGATCGATCCGACAAATTGATCTTGCGTTCACCGTTCCCATATGTCCATGGGTCCATCTGGACCGTCAAGCTCGCCTGCCGGCAGAGCGTGGTCAACCGTCCATACGTTGGGCGGCCTATATTGGATTCTTGAGGCAGAGGCAGAAATGTCCGTCACGCAGCAGCAGATCATCACGGCACTCAAGCGCATTCGCGGCCCGGATCTCGAGAGCAACATCGTCGATCTCGGGCTCGTCTCGGAAATCGTCATCCGGGATGGCCGTGTATCATTCTCGATCACGGTGCCGCCGGAACGTGCCGCGGAACTCGATCCATTGCGGGAAGCGGCGCAGCAGGTGACTTCCGAGCTGCCTGGTGTGGTGTCGTCGACGGTCGTGCTGACGGCTGACCGAGTTGGCGGCAAGGCGCCTTCCGCGCCGAGCCAGACGCGGGCAGAGAGCCCGCGAGTTGCAGCTGCGCGGGCTGCTGGCGGAGCGGGAGCGAAGCCCGCTGGTTCGCCTCCGGCGCCTGCGCATTCGCACGACCATGGTCATGCGCATGGTCACGCTCATGGACACTCTCATGGTCCGGGGCCTGGACGGCCGGCTGGTTCCGCAACTGGTGGTGCTGGCAAGGCCGGTGCCGTCGCGGGCGTAAAGCACCTGATCGCGGTTGCTTCCGGCAAGGGCGGCGTCGGCAAGTCGACCGTCGCGGTCAACGTCGCGTTGGCATTCAAGCAAATGGGTCTTCGCGTCGGTATCATGGACGCGGACATCTATGGCCCATCGCAGGCGAAGCTGCTGGGGATCTCGGGCAAACCGACTGTCGGTGCCAACAAGAAGTTGCAGCCGCTCGAAGCCTATGGGCTGCGCGCGATGTCGATGGGACTGCTCGTCGACGAAGGCACACCGCTGGTGTTGCGCGGGCCGATGGTGACGTCGGCGCTCAATCAGATGCTGCGCGACTTCGACTGGCCAGGCGAGGGCGGCGACCTCGACGTTCTCGTGATCGACATGCCGCCAGGCACGGGGGACATCCAACTTTCCCTCGCCCAGCAAACGCCGCTGTCCGGCGCCGTCATCGTGTGTACGCCGCAGGACCTTGCGCTGATCGACGCGCGCAAGGGGCTCGCGATGTTCCAGAAGGTCGATGTGCCGGTGCTCGGCATCGTCGAGAACATGAGCTACTTTCTTTGCCCGAAGTGCGGGGAGCGTTCGGAAATCTTTGGCCATGGCGGTGCGGAGCACGAGGCGGAGCGGATCGGCGTGCCGTTTCTCGGCGCGATCCCCCTGCACATCGAGATCCGGGAGTTGTCGGATACCGGCAAGCCGGTGGTGGCGACACAGCCCGATAGCCCGAATGCGAAAGCGTTCCGGGAAATCGCAGCCAATATCTGGGCTGGTCTACTGGCAGGAAAGGGGGCGGCTGCCGAGCCGCCACAGCTCGAGGTCGCGGGGGACAAGTCGTATCTCAAGGTCTCGTTTGCAGGCGGCTCCACCTACGATCTGTCGGCGGAAATGCTGCGGGTGATGAGCCCTTCGGCGGAAGTGCAGGGGCATAGCCCGAGCCAGCGGGTCACGGTCGGCAAAAAGCGCAACGTGAAGATCAAAGAGTTGCGGGCGGTGGGTAATTACGCCGTGCGCATCATGTTCGACGACGGGCACGACACCGGGCTGTTCTCGTGGACCTACCTCGAGGAACTCGGACGCGAAAAAGACCCGCGCTGGGC